>CAXNIF010000095.1:0-6443 GCA_964202345.1 Cypionkella sp. | reverse complement strand
GGCAAAGTAATCTGGGCCAGGCGTTCCCGGTTTGGCATGGGCACAAAGGGGAAATGCCAAAAGAATAAGGGCGACAAGCCCCGCCTCAACGCTGCGGTAAGACCCGTCACAAAACAATCTTTCGTGCATCTTTCCCCCGATCCATGCCGCAAGGATAGGCGGCATTTTTTGTCAGGGAAAGCGTTTTGTGCCGCCATGCAAAAGGCCCAAGGAAATCCTTGGGCCTATTGATATCTTTGGCAGATTTAGCGCGATGCCAAATCGCGCAGCACATAGTGCAAAACACCGCCATGTTCGACATATTCGATTTCAATTTCGGTATCGATGCGGCATTTGATCTGGATGGTTTTCTGGCTGCCATCCTTATAGGTGATATGGCAAGGTAGGGTGGAAAGGGGCTTTAGATCGCCTTCCAAACCTTCGATGCTGATCACCTCATCCCCCGTCAGGCCAAGGGTTTTGCGGGTATCGCCCCCCGTAAATTCAAAGGGCACAACCCCCATGCCCACCAGATTGCTGCGGTGAATGCGTTCAAAGGATTCGGCAATCACAGCCTTAACGCCCAAAAGCGCGGTGCCCTTGGCCGCCCAGTCCCGCGACGAGCCCGCGCCGTATTCGACGCCACCAAAGATCACCAAAGGCACGCCCTGCGCCTGATAGGCCATTGCGGCATCATAGATGCTGGTCTGCGTGCCATCGGGCGCCTTGGTGTAACCGCCTTCGACGCCCCCGTTTTCATCGGCCAACATCTCATTCTTGATGCGGATATTGGCAAAAGTGCCGCGCATCATCACCTCATGATTGCCGCGCCGCGCGCCATAGCTGTTGAAATCCGAAACCGGCACTTGGCGGTCGGTGAGATATTTTCCAGCCGGTGTGCCCGCTTTAAAGCTGCCAGCGGGGGAAATGTGATCGGTTGTGATCATATCGCCCAAGATCGCCAGCACGCGGGCCTGCGTGATGTTTTTGATGGTGCCCGCCGATTTTGCCATGCCTTGGAAATAGGGCGGATTTTGAATATAGGTCGAGGTGGCCGGCCAGTCATAGGTTTCTGAATCGGTGATTTTCACGGCTTGCCATTTGGCATCGCCTTTGAACACATCGGCATATTTCTTTTGAAAGGCCGCGCGCGTCACCGTGGCATGGACCAGATCGGCGATTTCTTTATTCGTGGGCCAAATATCTTTCAGATAGACGGGCTTGCCGTCTTTGCTGGTGCCCAAGGCCTCACGGGTGAGATCGATATTCATATCCCCCGCCAAAGCATAGGCCACAACCAAGGGCGGGCTGGCCAGATAATTTGCGCGCACATCGGGCGAAATGCGGCCTTCAAAATTGCGATTGCCCGACAAGACGGCGGTTGCGACCAAATCGCCTTCGGCAATCGCGGCTGAAATGGCGGGGTCTAGCGGGCCTGAATTGCCGATACAGGTGGTGCATCCATAGCCCACAAGGTTAAAGCCAACTGCGTCCAGATCTTCTTGCAAATGGGCGGCGTTCAGATATTCGGACACCACTTGCGATCCGGGTGCCAAAGAGGTTTTGACCCATGGTTTTGCGGTGAGGCCCAAAGCGCGGGCCTTGCGCGCCACCAGCCCTGCACCGATCATCACATAGGGGTTCGAGGTATTGGTGCAAGAGGTGATCGAGGCAATCACCACCTTGCCCGAAGACATGGTGTAATCCTTGCCTTTGACAGCCACCTCAACGCCCATAGCGCGCTGAAAGCTATCGTTCATTTCTTTGGCAAAGCCCGCTTTGGCATCGGTCAGCGGCAGGTAATCTTGGGGGCGTTTGGGCCCCGAAATCGCAGGCACAATAGTGCCCATGTCCAGATGCAATGTGCTGGTGTAAATCGGATCATAATCCGCGCCGCGCCACATGCCATTGGCCTTGGCATAGGCTTCGACCAAGGCAATACGCGCCTCATCACGGCCAGTATTGCGCAGATAGCGGATGGTTTCATCGTCAATGGGGAAAAAGCCGCAAGTTGCGCCATATTCGGGGGCCATATTGGCAATGGTCGCGCGGTCTGCCAAAGGCAAATGGTCAAGCCCTTCGCCATAAAACTCGACGAATTTGTTGACCACGCCGTGTTTGCGCAGCATTTGCACGACTTTTAGCACCAAATCGGTGGCCGTGGTGCCCTCGATCATTTGGCCCGTCAGCTTGAAACCCACCACTTCGGGGATCAACATCGACACGGGTTGGCCCAGCATGGCAGCCTCTGCCTCGATGCCGCCAACGCCCCAGCCCAGAACGGCCATGCCATTGACCATTGTCGTGTGGCTGTCGGTGCCCACCAAAGTATCTGGATAGGCAACTTCCTGCCCATTTTGGTCTTTGTCCATCCAAACGGTTTGCGCCAAATATTCCAGATTGACCTGGTGGCAAATCCCAGTGCCAGGCGGCACAACGCGGAAATTGTCAAAGGCGTTTTGTCCCCATTTCAAAAAGACATACCGTTCCATGTTGCGTTCATATTCGCGGTCCACATTGGCCTGAAAGGCACGGGGCGTGCCATATTCGTCGATCATCACCGAATGGTCGATAACCAAATCCACAGGGGCAAGCGGGTTGATCGCCTGCGCCTTGCCGCCCAGCCCTTTGATCCCATCACGCATGGCGGCCAAATCCACCACAGCAGGCACGCCCGTGAAATCTTGCATCAACACGCGGGCAGGGCGATAGGCAATCTCGCGCGGGTTTTTCCCCGCCATTTTGCCCCAGTCCGAAAAGGCGCGAATATCCTCGAGCGAGACAGTTTTCCCATCTTCAAAACGCAGCATATTTTCCAAAACAACCTTCAGCGCCGCAGGAAGGCGGGCAAAATCGCCAAGCCCTGCGGCTTGTGCGGCGGGAATCGAGTAATAATCGACGGTCTTGCCGCCCAAAGTCAGGCTTTTGCGGGTTTTGGCGCTGTCATGTCCAACAGTGACGGTCATCATATGCTCCTAAAGCGAAGTGGCGGATTGCGTTTCGTGCATTGTATGCAATTGTATGCTGAAAATCCAGTGCCGAATGTGAAAAAATTTCCGCACCTGTCTTGATGTTATCATTCCTCACAATCGCTCGCAAATCCTTGATTGGCCAAAGCGGTATCTTTGCGCTATTTAGGGGCAAAGGCGGTGATTATATGCATATAATGTCAAGACTAACGGCGGTGATTGGGGCAGTGCTTTGTTTGGGTGCGGCCCCCGCAGGGGCGCAGTCCAGCCAAGGAATTCTTGTCGAGTTGTTCACCTCTCAGGGCTGCTCGTCTTGCCCGCCTGCTGATGCCGTTTTGGAAAGTTTGACCAAAAGCCAAGGCGTGATTCCTTTGGCTTTGCATGTGGATTATTGGGATTATATCGGATGGCGTGACACTTTCGCGCAAGAGAAATTTTCCAACCGTCAGCGAAAATATGCAGCGGCCAATGCGGAAAAAATGGTCTATACGCCGCAAATGATTGTGGCAGGGCGCGCGCGGGTGCGCGGCTATGATGCCGCAGAGCTGCGCGCTGAAATTGCTGCGGCCCGCAGTGCCGTGACGTTAGACATTACCCGCAGCGGCGCGGATGTGGTGATTACAGCCCCTGCCTTGACCGCGCCGTCTGGTGAATTTTTGGTCGATATCGTGCGCTATCGCCCCCAATCAACCGTCAGTATCGAGCGGGGCGAAAATCAGGGGCGGCAGATTTCCTATCACAATATCGTGACGCAATGGGAAAATCTGGGCAAATGGTCGGGGCAAGAGCCCTTGGTCATGCGCGCGCGGGCGGCGGGCGATGCCCCTGTGGTGATTATCATTCAGCGGCAGGGCCCGCGCGACGTTCTGGCCGCCGCCGTGCTCAAGTAAAAATCAGCGCCAGCGCTGATGCACCCAAAACCATTGATCCATATGGCCGCGCACCATGGCCTCTAGGCTGTCATTAAGCGCCTGGGTCATGGTTTGCGGGTCGCTATGGGGGATGGGCGGCTCGATCAATAATTCGAAACTTAGCCCATCGGGTTGGCGCAGCCCATAAACGGGAACCAAAAGGCAATTGTATTTCAACGCCAATTCTGCTGCGGATAGGGCGGTGCGGGCATCTTTGCCAAAGAATTTCAACTTGGGGCCATGGCTCATGCGCTGATCATTCAGCAGACCAAGTAGCCCGCCCGCCCGCAAATGGCGCACCATTTCCGCCAAGCCGCGATGGCCGCGCGGAAATATCGGCGCCCCAATGGCCGTGATGGTGCGCCGATAATGGGCGTCAAAATAGGGGTTGCTAAAGGGCCGATACAGCGCGCCCACGGCATGGCCTTGGGCCGAGAGAACGGCGCGCGGCACATCGTAATTGCCAAAATGCCCAGAGACCAGAATAACACCCTGACCGCGCGTGCGGGCGTTCAAAATTTCTTGCAAACCCGCGCCTTTGATGGGGGCGGTTTTTTGCCGCGCTTTGAATTCGGCCCCTGAATAGACCTCCATCAAGGTGCGCCCTGAATTGTTGACAACGCGCCCCGCAATGCGCCGCCGCTCTTTTATGGGAAGTTCGGGCATGACTTTGGCCAAATTGGCCTGCACCCTTTTGCCATATCCGGCGATCGGGCCAACGACATATTGCACAACGGCCCCCATTGCCCGCACGCGCAGCCCGTAAGGCACCAAAAGCATTAGAAAAATAGCCATGCGCAGCGCAAGGTTTATCACAAAATCCAATATGTTCTGTGGCACCCGTATTTTCTTTGGCAAAGTCATGGGGGAGCGTTGAGCCTATCTTGGGGCGTTGCGGTGCTGCGCCAGACATAAAGCCCCGCCGCGATGATAACAAGGGCCCCGATCACCGTCATCATATCGGGCGGATCGCGGTAGATCAGCGTGCTCCATAACCCTGCGAAAACAATCCCCAAATAGCCAAAGGGCGCAATCAGCCCCGCTTGGCTGCGTGAAAAGGCCATGATGACAGCCGCTTGGCTGGCGGTGCCAATCAATCCAAGTAAAAACAATGCGCCCAAATCCGGCAGATAGAGCGGCTGCCAAACAAAGGGCAGGGTCAAGCTGAGCATGATCGTGCCAAACCAGGCGGCGTAGAATAAGGATGTCCAAGCCGGCTCGTTTTGCCCCAAAGCGCGCGTCATCAGCGCATTGCCTGCAAAACAAACCGCGCAGCCCAGCGGCAGCAAAGCGGCGGGCGAGAAGACCTCGGCCCCGGGGCGCAAGATAATCAATGCCCCCAGCAAAGAGGCCCCCACGGCCCAAAGGCGCGCGCGGCTTAGCGGCTCGCCCAAAAACAGCGCAGCCCCTAGGGTGATGAGCACAGGGTTGATATCGGCAAGCGCTGTCGCCTCGGCCAAGCCAATATGGGCCAGAGAGGCAAAGAAAAACCCAGTCGCCCCCACTTGAAACACCGCGCGCAGCAGATGGCCCAGCGGGTGGCGCGTCACCAGCGCCTTTGGCCGGCCCTTGGCGGCAATCAATCTTGGGGCCAAGATCAGGGTGATGACCAAGGCCTGCACCAAATATCGGATCCAGACCACCTGAAGCGCAGGGCTGCGCGACACCAGATCCTTGGCCAGCGCATCCATGCAAGAAAATAGAAAAACGCCCAAAATGAACAGGGCGATGCCGCTGCGCGCGGTGCTTGGTTTGCGCATATGCGCGGTGCTTGGTTTGCGCATATGAAGGGGTGTTTGTGGCAAAAAGGACATCGGATGTCGCGCTTTCTTGGGGCTGGTGCCGCGCGAAAACTTGAGCAGCCATGCGCGATTCTAAGGGGATCTCATAGCCGAAACAAGGGCCGATTTTCCGCCGCGCGCCGGTCTATTCATCCTCTTCCTCTGAGATCAGCACCAATTCCCCGCCTGTTTCCAATTCGCGAATGGCATTGACCACGGTATTCATCGCCTCTTCGGCATCTTTGTCTTTGATGCGCCCGCGCGCGGCCATGTCTTCGCGCAGGCCCTGGGCCATGCGCTGGGACATGTTAGAGAGGAAAAACTCTACCCCTTCGGCCAAATCTGGCTTGGCGCTGGCGGCGGCAAGGGCGGTGACCAGCACGGGCTGTTCGACCAATCGGATCACCTTTGGCACATCGCGCGCCATGACGCGGCGCGGAATATGAACAAAGGTAAAGATGGATTTGCGCACCTCTTCGGCAAAGCTGGCATCGGTCTCGCTAAGCCCTTTGAGAACATCTTCGCGCGTGGCGGCGGCGGCGACGTTTAGAATGGCCCCCACGCGCTGCGAGGGGCCGGTTTCAAAGGCGCGGGCCGGTTCAGCGTCCAGCTGCGCGACCAAGGCCGCGCCAATGCGCCGCACGGTTTCGGGATCTATTTTGGTGGTTTGCGAGACGGCATAGGCCGTGCGCTGCGCCCGTGGCCCGGGCATTTTGCCCAAAAGTTCGGCCGCCTTTGGCACGGGCAGTTTGGATAAAATCACCGCCCCCACTTCGATGCTTTCATTCAAGATCAGCGGCAAA
>CAXNIF010000094.1:0-6502 GCA_964202345.1 Cypionkella sp. | reverse complement strand
GCCCTGCATTGGATCAGGTGAAGACATATGTGTTGGTGCCTGATTATGTCAGGCCAAGAGGGAATGCGATAGGCCCATTTACGGGCCAAAGCGCAGCCGCCCCCGCGACCGTGACCAGAGAGTCTGCCCAAATCCACTGGCATCATGCTGGGAAGGGGGGCAGGCGTGGGGCCAAATGCGGCCCCGTATCTGCAAGCCGGGAGACCTGCCAGCGCATCGAAACGGACGAGCGGACGGGGTGTGTCGCATCGGGCGTAGCGCAATAAAGCGCCGCAGCTCGTGCGATCATCTGCCGCTATGGGGGATAGGTGAATGGCGGCGACGCTTTATGTTTGTGCCACCTGCAAGGCCGATCAGATCGTGCCAGAGGGCGGTTTGCCCTTGGGCGCGCAGATGCGCGATGCTTTGCTGGCCGCCCCTTGCCCCCAAGGCCTGACCATCGAAGCCGTGGACTGCCTATCCGCCTGCAGCCAGGGCTGCAGCATAGCGCTGCAAGGCGATGGCAAATGGAGCTATGTTTATGGCCGCCTGTCGCCTGCCGATGTTCCCGATATTTTGGCAGGGGCCGCCGCCTATGCCGCCAGCGCGGATGGTATCGTGCCGTGGCGCGAGCGCCCTGTGATTTTTCGCAAGCAAAGCCTTGCCCGAATCCCCCCCATCCGTATCCCCCCGCCTGTATCCCCCTCGATGGAGCCCTAAATGAGCGCACTTGCCAAAACACCTGTCACCATCATCACTGGCTTTTTGGGCGCGGGAAAGACCACGCTGATCCGCCATTTGATGGCCAATCCCCAAGGCAAACGCCTTGCAATTTTGGTCAATGAATTTGGCACCTTGGGGGTGGACGGCGACATTTTGAAATCTTGCGCCGATGAGAATTGCCCCATCGAAAACATCGTTGAATTGGCCAATGGCTGCATTTGCTGCACTGTGGCAGATGACTTTATTCCCACCATCGAGGCCTTGATGGCCCTGCCGCAGCGCCCCGATCATATCTTGATCGAAACCTCTGGCTTGGCGCTGCCCAAGCCGCTGCTCAAGGCCTTTGATTGGCCCGCGATCCGCTCGCGCATTACGGTGGACGGGGTGATTGCCTTGGCCGATGCCGAGGCCGTGGCCGCTGGCCGCTTTGCCCCCGATGTTGCCGCAGTTGATGCCCAGCGCGCCGCAGACCCTTCGCTCGATCATGAAACCCCCCTTTCCGAAGTGTTCGAAGACCAAATCGCCTGCGCCGATATCGTGCTATTGTCCAAGGCTGACTTGGCTGGCGAGGCGGGCCTTGCCGCCGCCCGCGCTGTCATCGATGCCGAATCGCCGCGCCGCCTGCCGATCCTTCAGATGAGCGACGGGGTGATAGACCCGCGCTTGATCCTTGGCCTGGATGCCCGCGCCGAAGATGATCTGGCCGCGCGCCCTTCGCATCATGATGGCGAGGATGGGCATGAACATGACGATTTTAACACGGTGGTGATTGACCTGCCCGAAATCACCGACCCCGAGGCCCTGTCTGCCGCCATTCAGCATCTGGCACAGACGCAGAATATTTTGCGCGTCAAAGGCTATATTGCCGTCAAGGACAAGCCCATGCGGCTGTTGGTGCAGGCCGTGGGCTCGCGGGTGCGCATGCAATATGATCGCCCTTGGGGCGCAACGCCGCGCCAGAGCCAATTGGTCGTCATCGCCGAAATGGGCGATATCAACGAGCCCGCAATCCGCGCGGTTTTACAAGGATAGGCCATGCATGTCGTCTTTCGCGAAAGCCATGGGCTAGAAGAGGGCGAAGCCACTTTTGATCTGGGGCAAACGCCCGCAGATTTGGTGGTTCTGTCCTTTTCCGACAGCGACCTTGGCGCTTTTGCGGCGGGGGCGGCGCGGGCGCGGGCGCAGGGCGGCGATTTGCCCAGTCTGCGCCTTGCCAGTTTGATGGCGCTAAAACATCCCCTTTCGGTGGATACTTATGTCGAGAAAACGCTGTCGGGGGCCAAGGGAATCTTGGTGCGGGTGATTGGCGGTCAGGGCTATTGGGCCTATGGGCTGGCCAGCCTGTATGATTTGGCCTGCAAGCAAGGCATTGCCTTGGCCGTGTTGCCCGCCGATGGGCGCGAGGATAAAAATTTAGACGCGCTATCGACCTTGCCGATATCAACATTGCGGCAATTGCAAAGCCTGTGCGATGCGGGGGGCGCCGTGGCGGCGCAAGCGGCGCTGGCGCAATTGGCGCTGGCGGCTGGTCTTTACGCCAGCCCCGTGCTGGGTGCGAAAACGGTGCCAGAATGCGGCTGGTATCGTGCGGGTCTTGGCCATTGCGCGCGCCCCGATTTTGGGGGCGCTGGCCCGCGCCTGGCCGTGACCTTTTACCGCAGCTATGTCACCTCGGCAGATTTGGCCCCCATTGATGCGCTGATGACGGCGCTGGCCGAGGCGGGCTTTGACCCCATTGGCCTGTTTGCGCCATCGCTAAAATCGCCCGAAGCGGGGCCGTTTCTGCGCGAGGCTTTGGCCCATATCGCCCCCGTGGCCATTGTCAACGCCACGGCCTTTTCCGCCAAGAACGAGGCGGGCATATCGCCGCTGGACGCTTTGGGCGTTCCTGTGTTCCAAGTGGCCCTCTCCACCGCCCGCCGCCGCGACTGGGCGGCGTCGACGCGCGGGCTCTCACCGGCCGATCTGGCCATGCATGTGGTGCTGCCCGAAGTGGATGGCCGCGTGTTTGCGGGCCTGATTAGCCATAAATCGCCGCAAAAGCGCGACCCAGATTTGCAATTTTCCCGCTTTGCGCACCGCGCCGATGCCGAAAGGATCACCCGCGCCGTGGGCCGCATTGCGCAGTGGTATCGGCTGGGGCAAACCCCGCCCGCCGCGCGCGATTTGGCCTTTGTTTTGTCCACCTATCCGGGGCGCAGCGATCAAATGGCCCATGCCGTTGGCTTGGATGTTTTGGGCAGTTTGCCGGCCATCTTGCAGGCGTTGCGGGGCCATGGCTATGACGCGCCCGATGTGCCCGCGCTCGCGGATGCTTTGCAAAAGCGGCACATGTCATGGGATATTGCAGCCTACAGCGCGGCCTTGGCCCAAGTGCCGCTCACCTTGCAAGAGTCCTTGGTGCAAGCATGGGGCGCGCCGCAAGACGACCCCTTGGCGCGCGAAGGGGCCTTTCATTTCCCCGCCCTCCTTGCAGGGCGGATGCTGATTGCGCTGCAACCTGAACGGGGCGATCTGGCGGGGCGCGATGCAGGGTATCATGATTTGATGCGCACGCCGCGCCATTCTTATGTGGCGTTTTACCTTTGGCTCCAATCGCGCGCGCCCCATGCGCTGGTGCATATGGGCGCGCATGGCACGCTTGAATGGTTGCCGGGAAAATCGGTGGCGCTGTCGGCAGAATGTTGGCCCGATGCGCTTTTGGGGAATACGCCCGTGATCTATCCGTTCATCGTCAACGATCCGGGCGAAGCTGCGCAAGCCAAGCGCCGCCTTGGCGCGGTGACACTGGGCCATATGCCCCCGCCCCTGCGCGCGGCGGGTGTGCCTGAAAATCTGGCCCCGCTCGAGCGATTGCTGGACGAATATAGCGCCGCCGATGGGCTAGACCCCGCCCGCCGCACCCGCCTGATTGCCGCCATTCGTGCAAGCGCCCAAGATGCCGGCGTCGAGGCGGATTTGAACCTATCCCCCAACGCATCAGCCGCCGAGGCTATCGCCCAAATTGACCGCTTTGTTTGCGATGTCAAAGAAAGCCAATATGGCGATGGGCTGCACATTTGGGGCAACGGCGCGGGCGAGATGGCAGGGCTGTTATCGGCGTTAGACGGCGCGCGCGTGGCGGCAGGGCCAGCAGGCAGCCCCTATCGCGGACGGGCCGATGTTTTGCCCACGGGACGCAATCTGTTTTCCGTTGACCCGCGCGCCGTGCCATCGCGCGCGGCCCATGCCCAAGGGGTGAAACTGGCCGAAGAATTGATCCGCCGCCATTTGCAAGACAAGGGCGATTACCCGCGCGGGTTGGTGCTGGATCTTTGGGGCTCGGCCACCATGCGCACTGCGGGCGAAGAGGTGGCCATGGCGCTGCATCTTGCGGGGCTTGCGCCTTTGTGGGACGGGACATCGGCGCGCGTCACAGGGTTCGAGGTGATCCCGCTGGCTCTGCTGGGACGGCCCCGCATTGATGTCACTTTGCGCATATCGGGCCTGTTTCGCGATGTCTTTCCCATGCTTGGTCAGATGTTCCAGGCGGGCGTGGCCGCGCTGGCCGCGCGCGAGGAGGACCCTGCCGATAATCCCTATCTCGCGCCCCCGGCCCGCGCCCAATCCACGGCAGATTTGGCGCGCGTCTTTGGGCCAAAGCCTGGGCTTTACGGCATGGGCATGGAAAGCGCCTTGCAAGATTATTCGCCCCAAGGGCGCGCAGCGGCGGGCGAGGCATGGCTGCAAGCGGCCAGCTTCGCGCTGGATGCCAGCGGCGAAATCAGCGCCAACCGCGCCGGAATCGAGGCACGTCTGCGCGCCGCCGACAGCTATGCCCATGTGCAAGATTTGCTGGAAACCGATGTGCTGATGGCCCCCGATTACGCCGCGCATGAAGGCGGATTTGCCGCCGCTGCCGCGCATTTGGGCAATGTAGAGGCCGCGCTTTATCATATGGACAGCGCCAATCAAAACGCGCCCCGCGCTCGTTTGGTGACCGAAGAATTGGCCCGCACGATGCGCGCGCGCGCTGCCAATCCAGATTGGGCCAATGGCATGATGCGCCACGGTTTTCGGGGGGCGGCAGAAATTGCCGCCACTTTGGACAATCTGGCCGCCTATGCCCATTTGACACGCGCCGTGCCAGCCCATCTGTTCGATCTGTATCATGACGCGACCCTAGGGCGCGCGGATATCGTGGCCTTTATGTCGCGCGAAAACCCTGCCGCCCTAGCGGCGTTGCAGGCGCGATTTGATGCGGTGCGCGCGGCAGGGCTTTGGGCCAGCCGCCGCAATTCCTTGGCCGAGGATGGGCAGCGCCTATGACCCAAAACCGCGCCCCGACCCCCCCCAAGATCCAAGGCTGGTGTCCCGGAGCGCTGCGCCCCATGGAATCGGGCGATGGCTGGGTGGTGCGGGTGCGGCCCTTGGCAGGGCGGCTCAGCCCAGCGCAGGCGCGCGGCCTTGCACAAATCGCGCAGGCGCATGGCAATGGGCTGATTGATGTCTCGGCGCGGGCGAATGTGCAATTGCGCGGCATATCATCGATGACAAGCCATGGGGCCGTGGTGGCCGCGCTGCGCGCCTTGGGCCTCTTGGATGACAACGCCGAAGGCGAGGCCCAGCGCAATGTCATCCTTACGCCCTTTTGGGAACATGGGGACGGGGCATTTGATCTTGCACAGGCCTTGTCCGCCGCCCTGACAGACCCTGCCGCGCCGCGCCTGCCCGGAAAATTTGGTTTTGCGGTGGATTTGGGGGCCGCCCCCGTGCTGCGCGCCGTGGCCGCTGATATCCGCCTAGAGCGCGCGCCAGGCGGTGTGTTGGTTTTTGCCGCAAGCGCGCCTTCAGGGGCCATGGTGCCTGCCGCGCGGGCGGTTCAAACCGCGCTGGACTTGGCGCAGTGGTTTATTGATACAGGGGGTATTAGCCCCGATGGGCGCGGACGCATGGCGCGGCATTTGGCCAGCGGCGCGGCCCTGCCCCCCGCCTTTTGCGCCCATCCGATCGCGCCCGCCGCGCCCTTTGCGCCGCAACTTGGGCTCACAGGGCAGGGCGCTTTGGTCGCGCTGGAATTTGGCCAAATGACGGCACAGGTCTTGACCGCTTTGGCCGATCTTGGCCCTTTGCGCATCACCCCATGGCGGATGGTCTTGATCGAAGGGGCGCAGGCCCTGCCCGATAGCGCCGCGCTGATCACTGCGCCCGATGATCCCCGCTTGCGCATCACCGCCTGCACAGGCGCACCCGCCTGCCCGCAGGCGCAAGGGGCCACCCGCGATCTGGCGCGCCGCCTTGCGCCCCATGTCCCGCAGGGGCAAATGCTGCACTTGTCGGGCTGCGCCAAGGGCTGCGCCCATCCTGCCCTTGCCGATCTGACGCTGACGGCCACCCCCCAAGGCTTTGACCTTGTGCGCGGCGGCCGCGCGGGCGATACGCCCAGCCACAGGCACCTTTCCATGCCCCAAATTTTACAGGCCCTTCATGCCCCATAGCTATATCACAGACGGCGCAGAGATTTACCGCCAGTCCTTTGCCACCATCAGGGCCGAGGCGGATTTGGCCCGCTTTACCCCCGAAGAAGAAGTGGTCGCCGTGCGCATGATCCATGCCGCAGGCATGGTCGGTCTCGAGCGCCACGTTGACTTTACCGCAGGGGCCGCGATTGCCGCCCGCGCCGCCCTAGAACAGGGCGCGGCGATATTGTGCGATGTGCGCATGGTGTCCGAAGGCATCACCCGCCCGCGCCTGCCCGCAAACAACGCGATCCTTTGCACCTTGCAAGACCCGGCTGTCCCGGCTTTGGCGGCGCAAATGG
>CAXNIF010000093.1:0-6503 GCA_964202345.1 Cypionkella sp. | reverse complement strand
TCTTGCGCCCTGCCCCTAAAGCAAATCTTGCCGCCAGCCTTGACCTCGCGCCCGTGCGCCGCATCTTAAGGGTGGATATGCACGGCGCAAAGGTAAGCGGTTGACCCTCATCCTTTTGGACAGTTTCGCGCAAGTGGCCGCCGCCGATTGGGATGGCGCTTTGGGCGATCATGACGGGCAGCGCTGTCTGGATCCGTTTACAACGCACCGCTTTTTGACCGCCCTAGAAGTTTCGGGCTCTATTGGCCCCGGCACGGGGTGGCAAAACCGCAGTCTTTGGCTGGACAGCGACAAGGGCCGCGCGGCCATGCCGCTATTTGCCAAGGGCCATAGCCAAGGCGAATATATCTTTGACCACGGCTGGGCCGAAGCCTATGAGCGCGCAGGCGGGCGCTATTACCCAAAATTGCAAAGCGCCGTGCCTTTCACCCCCGCCACGGGGCGGCGATTTTTGGGCGCAGAGGTATTGCGCCCCGATTTGATTGACACGGCGATAGACTTAGCCCTTGGAAACGGCCTGTCATCGCTGCACATCACCTTTTGCACCCAAGAGGAGGCCCGCGCTTTGGCGGGGCATCGCGGGCTGCTGCACCGTATCACGCAGCAGTTCCACTGGGTCAATCGCGGCTATGCCAGCTTTGATGCTTTTCTGGCCGATCTTTCCTCGCGCAAGCGCAAGAACATCCGCAAAGAACGCGAGACCGCCCAAAGCCACGGTCTAAACATTCGCGCGCTAACGGGGGCGGACATCTTGCCGCAGCATTGGGATGCTTTTTGGCAATTTTACCAAGACACGGGCGCGCGCAAATGGGGAACGCCCTATTTGACGCGCCGTTTTTTTGACGAAATCCACCGCACAATGCGCGATGATGTACTGTTGGTGCTGGCCTTTCGCGGTGATGAGCCGGTAGCCGGCGCGCTGAATTTCATCGGGCGCGAGACTTTGTTTGGTCGTTATTGGGGGGCCATTGTTGATTACCCCTGCCTGCATTTCGAACTGTGCTATTATCAAGCCATCGATTGGGCCATCGCCCATGGCTTGGCGCGGGTCGAGGCAGGGGCGCAAGGCGAACACAAACTGGCGCGCGGCTATCTGCCTGTTCAAACCCATTCGCTGCATTACATTAGAGATGAAGCCTTTCGCGGCGCTGTGGCGCAATACCTAACCGCCGAAAGCCGCGCCGTATCGCAAGATATCGAAATTCTGACCAGCTACGGCCCCTTTAAGCGCGGCCCCGAACAGGAGTGACCGATGAACAATCTGCTCAGCGTATCTGAACGAAACCAAGAGCTTGCCCCGCTGCTGGCCGCAGGCTGGCAATTGGACGGCGCGCAAACTGCGATCACCAAAAAGCTTAAGTTCAAGAACTTTATCCAGACTTGGGGCGCGATGACGCAAATCGCCCTGAACGCCGAGGCCATGGATCATCATCCCGAATGGAGCAATGTCTACAACCGTCTGACCATCACGCTGACAACCCACAGCGCGGCGGGGCTGACCATGCTGGATATCGCCTTGGCCAAAAAGATCGACATGATCGCCGCCACGCTGGGCGCAGCGGCGATCATAGATTAAATCGCCGCCAGCATGGCTTCGCCGCCCGAAATCTCGCATTGGGCGGATTCTTCGCCGTGATGCATGACTTGCACGACGCCATCTACGACATAGATCGCGTATCGCTTAGAGCGGTGGTTCAGCCCGATATGGGGCAGGTGCAGCACCATATCCAGCGTTTTGGTCAAGCTGCCGTCGCTATCGCCAAGAAAGGTAATCCCCGCTTTGGCCCCGCCCGTGCTTTGCGCCCAAGCGCCCAGCGCAAAGGGATCGTTCACCGATAGGCAGATGATCTCGTCCACGCCCTTGGCGTCAAACCCCGCCTTGGTGCGGATAAAGCTGGGCAAATGCGCGGTGGTGCAAGTGCCAGTAAACGCCCCCGGAAGAGCAAAAATCACCACTTTGCGGCCCTTGAGTTTTGCCGACAATTCAACAGCCTCTGGCCCGTTTGCGCCCATATGCATCAACTTGGCTTCGGGCAGTTTTGCCCCGACTTGCAGACCCATAACATCATCCCTTTGCGTTGCGTTTCGCCTCAATCCCGTTATAGGCTGCCCAATAGATTTGACCAGAGGTGATCCATGGGCGGGCTGATGATTGTTGGGGCGGGGCAGGCGGGTGCGGCGCTGGCCGCCAAAGCGCGGTCGCTGGGCTATGGCGGAAAAATCACCATGTTCGGCGCGGAAAACAGCGCGCCCTATCAGCGCCCCCCGCTGTCAAAAGCCTATCTTTTGGGCGAGATGGAGGCAGAGCGCCTTTGGCTGCGCGCGCCAAGTTTTTACGTCGAAAACGACATCACCCTGCATCTTGGGCAAGAGGTGACGCGCATCGACCCTGCGGCCAAAACCATCCGGGCGGCGGGCGAGACTTTGGCCTATGACCATTTGGCGTTGACCACAGGCGCCATGCCCCGCCGCCTGCCTGCCAGCATCGGCGGCGATCTGGCGGGGGTATATACGGTGCGCAACTTGGCCGATGTCGATGCCATGCGCGGCCAGTTTGTCGCAGGGCGGCGTCTTGTGATTATTGGTGGGGGTTACATTGGGCTAGAGGCCGCCGCCGTGGCGCGCAAACTGGGGCTCAACGTGCATCTGATCGAAATGGCCCCGCGCATTTTGCAGCGCGTGGCCGCGCCCGAGACCGCGGCCTATATCGCGGCGCTGCACCGGGCGCAGGGGGTGCAGATTTTAGAAGGCACAGCACTGGCGCGGATTTTGGGCACGGACAGCGCCACGGGCGTGCAATTGTCCGATGGGCGCGAGATTGCCGCTGATTTTATCCTTGTGGGCGTGGGCGTTATGCCCAGCAGCGCCTTGGCCGAAGCGGCGGGTCTGGCCCTCGACAATGGCATTGCCACCGATACCTTTGGCCGCACCTCTGCCCCCCATATCTGGGCCGCAGGGGATTGTGCCAGCTTTCCCTATCAGGGGGGCCGCATTAGGCTGGAATCGGTGGGCAATGCCATCGATCAAGGCGAAGTGGTGGCGTCAAACATCATGGGGTCGAATCTTCCCTATCTGGCGCGGCCTTGGTTTTGGTCGGATCAATATGATCTTAAGTTGCAAATTGCCGGGCTGAACACGGGCTATGACGCCACCATCACACGCGGGGGCGAGGGGGGGGCGATGTCGGTTTGGTATTTCCGCGCCGATCACTTGCTGGCCGTTGATGCGATGAACGACCCCCGCGCCTATATGGTGGGCAAACGCCTGATCGAAGCGGGTCTTTCGCCTGCGAAATCGGCGCTGGCGGATATGTCGGTTGCGCTGAAAGACCTGCTCACATGAGGATCATCGGCGGCAGCGCCCGCGGGCTGAAACTGGCTCTCCTCGGGGCAGGTGACGCGGCGGCCCATTTGCGCCCCACCTCAGACCGCGTGCGCGAGTCGATATTCAACCTGCTGATCAACGGCGGCTATGGCAACCCCGTGCAAGGCGCGCAGGTGCTTGACCTTTTCGCAGGCACGGGCGCCTTGGCCCTAGAGGCCCTATCACGGGGGGCGGATCGGGCGGTTTTTGTGGAAAATGGCCGCGCGGCTTTGGGCCTGTTGACGCAGAACATCGCGCTGATGCGGATGGGCGGGCGATGCGATATCTTGCGCATGGATGCCACAAAACCCGCGCTGAAACATGGGCAGATGTTTGATTTGGTCTTTCTCGATCCGCCCTATGGCAAACAGATGGGCGAGGCGGCACTGGCCGCAGCCCGCACGCACATTGCCCCTGATGCCTTGATCATCTGGGAGGAAAGCCAAGCGCCAACCCCGCCGCAAGGTTTTGAAACCCTAGACCAGCGCAAATATGGGGATACTTTGGTGACTATTTTGCGCAAATCAGACTAAGGCAGTTCCGGCATAAAGCGGCCCTTGGGCGAGGTGGTGAAAATCTCGCAGCCTGTGGCGGTGACCCCAATCGAATGTTCAAACTGCGCCGAGAGCGATTTATCGCGGGTGATTGCTGTCCAATCATCGGCCAGAACCTTGGTTTCTGGGCGGCCCAGATTGATCATCGGCTCGATGGTGAAGAACATCCCTTCTTCAAGGACGGGGCCAGAACCCGCGCGCCCATAGTGCAACACATTGGGCGGGGCGTGAAAGACGCGCCCCAGACCATGGCCGCAAAAATCGCGCACCACCGAACAGCGATTGGCCTCGGCATAGGTTTGGATGGCATGGCCAATATCGCCAAATGTATTGCCCGGTTTCACGGCAGCGATGCCGCGCATCAGCGCCTCATGGGTGATTTTTATCAGCCGCTGGGCAAAGGGCTTTGGATTGCCCGCGACATACATACGGCTTGAATCGCCAAACCAGCCGTCAAAAATAACGGTGACGTCGATATTCAAGATATCCAAATCTTGGATCACATCCGTTGATCGGCCAGGAACTTTACTGCCGGGGATTCCATGGCAGACCACATGGTTGACGGAAATGCAGCTTGCGTGCTGATAGCCGCGATACCCAATGGTGGCAGAGGTGGCCCCGTGACGGGCCACTTCGCTGCGGATAAAATCATCCAAAGCGGCGGTCGTCACGCCAACTTGCACCAAGGGCGCAACATCATCCAAGATTTGCGCCGTGATCTGTCCCGCCGCCCGCATCCCTGCAAAATCGGCATCCTCGTAAATGCGTATGCCGTCTTTGGTGACGCGGCCGCGTAGATCGTCCAATGCCATGCTCCTGTTTTCAGGCAAGATAGCGGCATCAGCGGTGATTTTCCAGTGCCGCCATTTCCCGCTTGCGCAGAATTGATGAAAATGCGCAAAGATTGCCCAAAATAGGAGAAAGCCATGAGCAATCCAACAGCCGCCATGCTGGTGATCGGGGATGAGATATTGTCGGGGCGCACCCATGACACCAACACGCATTTTCTGGCAGGGGCGCTGACAAACCATGGCATTGCCCTGCGCGAAGCGCGCGTTGTTGCCGATGCGCAAGACGCCATTGTGCGGGCGGTGAATGATTTGCGCGCCGCCTATACGCATCTGTTCACCTCGGGCGGGATTGGCCCCACCCATGATGACATCACGGCAGATGCCATTGCGGCGGCCTTTGGCATTGGTATTTCCCACCGCGCCGATGCCATGGCGCTGCTGGGGGCGCATTACGAAAAAGTGGGCCATCCCTTTAACGAGGCCCGCCAGCGCATGGCCCGCATTCCCGATGGGGCGGTGTTGATTGACAATCCCGTATCGACGGCGCCGGGGTTCACTGTGGAAAACGTGCATGTTTGCGCGGGGGTTCCGTCGATTTTTCAGGCCATGGTCGCCTCGGTTTTGCCAAAGCTGACGGGGGGCGCGCCGCTGCTGTCTGATAACTTGCGCGTCATGACGGGCGAAGGCGATATCGCGGCGCGCTTTGGCGCGATTGCGGCGGCGTTTCCGCAATTGTCGATGGGATCCTATCCCTTTATGCGCGATGGGGCCCAAGGGACGAATTTGGTGGTGCGCGGCACAGATGCCGAACAAATTGCCGCCGCCATGGCACAGCTTACTGCGGCATTTCGTGTCTGACGCTTGGGAAAAGGGCCAGATTTTGCGGCTGCTGGCGGCAACCTGGCCCCCCGCCCAAATCTGGCCACTTGGCCCTTGGCTGATGCGCGACGGCCAAGGAGGCGGCAAGCGCGTCTGTGCCGCAAGTCTGCAAGACGGCGCAGCGTTTTCGCCCGCCGATCTGGATGCCGCCGAAGCGGCAATGCGCCGGCTTGCCCAGCGCCCCGTTTTCGCGGTTTGGCCCTGCGATCACAACCTTGACATGGCATTAGACCAGCGCGGCTATCAGGTGATTGACCCCGTGCTGTTTCTGGCTGCAGGCAGCGCCCTGATGGCAGCCGCCCTGCCCGCAAACAGTTTTGCATATCCCCATTGGCCCCCTTTGGCCCTTGGGCAAGAAATATGGCAAGCGGCCAGCATCCCGATGGCCGCACAAAAAATCATGGCCCGCGCGCAAGGCCCCAAAACTGCCCTTATACTGCGGCATCGCGATCAAATTGTGGGGCTATGCTTTGTGGCGATGGCAGGGCAAAGCGCCATGCTGCACGCCTTAGAGGTTCTGCCCAACCATCGGCGCGCGGGCCATGGCCGCAGTTTGATCCGCGCTGCGGCCACTTGGGCCGCCGGCCATGGCGCGCAGGATTTGGCCCTATTGGTCACGCGCAAGAACATCGCCGCCCGCGCCTTATATGAAGGGATGGGGATGGCGCAAAGAGGGCAGTATCACTATCGCCTGCGGCCCTAAGGCATAGCCCGCCGCACAAGATTTGCCTTTATTGCAAGGCGGGCATATCCGAAAAACGTCGCGCCAGAAAATCAATGAATGCGCGCACCTTGGGCTGGGTAAAGCGGCCAGGTGGATAGACGGCGTAAACGCCCATCGCTTCGATGGGCAAATCGGGCATTGCCTCTTGGACGAGGCCGTCTTTCAAAGCCTGCGCGCAAAGGAAGTACGGTA
>CAXNIF010000092.1:0-6614 GCA_964202345.1 Cypionkella sp. | reverse complement strand
CTTGGGCAGGCTGCGTGGATGCTGTCGGCGGGGCTATGCTGGCGCGGGTTTTGGGGCAGATGAAATACGGGGCCAGCGTGGCCGCCGTGGGTCTTGCGGGCGGGGCAGGATTGCCCGCCTCGGTTATTCCGTTTTTGCTGCGCGGGGTGAACTTGCTGGGCATTGATAGCGTGACAAAACCTTTTGCCGCGCGCCAGTCCGCATGGGCGCGAATCGCCGCCTCCCTGCCGATGGACAAGCTGGATGCCATGATCTTGCCCGCCACCTTGGCAGACCTGCCGCGCCTGGGCCAAGAAATTCTACAAGGCGCAGTCAAAGGGCGAGTGGTGGTGGATGTTGCGGCCTGATCCTCGCGCCTGCGATTGAGCAAACAGAAAAGGGGGCGCAAAACGCCCCCTTTGTTAATTTGGTGCAATCTGGGCGATTACTGAACCGCGCCAATCGCAAAGAACAGCGTTTCGCCCGAATTATCGGCAACGCCGTCATTATCGGTGACAACATAGCCTGTGCCCGCCGCATCAATGGCAAAGCCTTCGACTTTTTCGGCGGCATAGCCCTTAAGCATCGCCAAATCGGGCAACAGATCACGCACCAGTTCTTTGGAAACAACTGGCAGCGCACCGCCCAGCTCGGCTGGCACCATGTCGGACAGCTTGACACGGTAGATCTTTTTGCTCACCGCCGCCGAGGCCACCTGATTGTCGCGCTCGATGATATAGGCATAATCGCCCACGACGGTGATATCCGAAAGGCCCATCCAAGCGCCTTCGCTGGGGGCATCTAGCGGATAATGAACCGCGCCCCAAGTTTCTTCGGCGGTGTTATAGGCCAACAGCTTTACCATGCCAGCGGGATCATCTTGCCATTCGCGCTGCACAGCCATCCACAACGTATCGCCCACCATGGTGATACCTTCAAAGCCAAAGCGGATTTCATTGTCCAGCAGCGCTTCGGGCAGGGCGATGGATTTCTTGATCTCGCCCGTGTCATCGACATTGTAAATGGCATGAGGGATCAGACGATCGCTGCGCCCTTCGCTGGCCAACCAGAAACCGCCCTTGCCATCGGCAACAACGCCTTCCAAATCCAGCATCTGTGCCGGGGCGCCGCCACGGGTGATGTCCAGTGCCGCCGTGATGCGCGCGGGTTGCTGGGTGGCATCAATCGTATAAACGCGGGGCATCGCCGCATAAACGCTGTCGGACACCGCATAAAGCTTGCCCGCCGTTTCAGGATCAGCCGCCAAACCCGACAGCGCGCCCCAACCGATCAGAGGTTCGCTGCCTTCGGACGTCAGCATCGGATAGGCGGGCGTGCCTTCGGCCAATTCATAGACCATCACATGCGCAGGGGCCAAACCGTCGGCGCGCAGATCGACTTCGTTCGCGGTGGCAAACAAGTTGCGGCCTGGAATGGCGACCATGCCTTCGGGGCTAACACCCGATGGCAAAAGCTGCGTCAGCACCGGTGCGGCCAGATCGCTTAGGTCATATACCCCGATGATCGAGCCGCGCTCAGACGCCACGAACAGGGTCTTTTTGCCATTATAATCGGCCACTTCGACAGACTCGAGTTCCGCCCCTTTGCCGCCCGAGCGGTGTTCGGGATAATGGCCGATTGCGGCAATCGCGCGTTCCAGCGAAGCGCCCGATTCAAACACGACCGATCCATCTTTGTTGAAAATGGTAAAGCTGCGGCTTCCGCCTTCATAATCGCCTTCGTTGGCGGTCACAAAATGGGCGTCATCAATCCATTTGACAGCATCAGGTTCGCGCAGAACGTTTTCCTTGGTCGCAGTAAAGTCCAAGCGCCCGTCACGCTTGGTGTCGATACCCTCTAGGGTGACAGCGCCGGCGCTGAAATGGCTGGCTATGGCCCCATCGGCGCCAATCACCACAATATGATTGTTCTCTTGCAAGGTCACCACGATTTCCCCGGCGTCATTCACGTCCAGATATTCTGGCTCTGGGTCATCACCTGCCACATCCGCAAGGCCGGTCACGTCGATTTTCTGTAGGCCCGCGCAATCAATCATGCCATCCTTGACGGGCAATTTCACCACAAAGCCGGCGGGCATTTGCGGAATTGCCCCATCATTCAGATCTTCGTCCCGCTCGTTCTCGATGGCGATAGCGACAAAGCTGCCGTCTTTGGCCTTGGCCACGGCGTCAGGCTGTCCGCCGATCTCGCATTGCGCGACCACCGATTTCGCCGCGATGTCGATCGTCACCAATTTGCCCGAAGGATTGGCAAAGCTTTCAGAGGTATTCACCCCCGCAAAGGCCATGCCCCCAATCACCACCGTTGTCGTGGGCTCGCCGCCCATATCAACATTGCCCAAAGCTTTGGGCGCATTGGGATCGGTGATATCGACCATACCAATAACGCCAAGCGGGCTGTCAGAATAAATCAGCGTATTGCCATCTTCGCTGGCGGTGATGATTTCCGCGCTGGATTCGCGGGCGCGATCTTCGCCAGAAGCCATATTGTCGGGCGTGGCAAAGATGGACAGACGATTAAATACCATATCGGCATAAACAGGCATCGCCGCCGTTAGCGCGATGAACGATGTGACGCATAGGCGTGCAAAGGGAAACTGCTGGCGCATAGAACGCTCCTATTCAGGGTTTTAGTTCCTGTCGGTTAATTGGCGGGCATGACAATGGCGCAACAAGATGGTGACAGTTTTGCAAAAGCCGCGTGTCATTTTCCTGCGCCCGCGCCGTGCCACCTTGAAAGGCGGCGCAAAGCTGGCCAAAGATGGGCTATGGTTACGTCACAATCCGCCCCCATGCCAAACATGCCGCGCCTTCGCTTGCGCCTTGAATTAAAGGATGGGCGTTGTTTCGGGCCTGGCAAAGCACAGCTTTTGCATCTGATCGTCGCGACTGGCTCTATTGCGGCGGCGGGGCGCGATATGGGCATGAGCTACAAACGGGCTTGGGATTTGGTGCGCGAGATGAACACGATGTTCGCCGGCCCTCTTGTGCAGCAGACGCGCGGCGGGGCTGGGGGCGGCGGGGCCAACCTTACCCAAATGGGCGCGGATATATTGGCCCTGTATCGCCAAATTGAACTGTCCGCCCTGCAAGGCGGCGGGCCCGCCTTGGCCGCCCTAACCGCCCATCTTGCCCCCGTGCCTACGGAAACATAGGGCTTGCCCCCCTCCCAAAAAACGATATGTTTGCTAAAATATATCGAGATCGTGCCAAAAAGATGACCCTAAATTCCCGTCGGCGGGCCAGCGCGAAACGGGCCCTTTGGGCCGCCATGGCGGTGTTTTTGGCCTCTCCTGCGATTGGCGATACCATCACTGTCTTTGGCGCGGCCAGTCTGAAATTGGCCCTTAGCCAAATTGGCGCGCAATGGGCCCAATCATCGGGCCATGAGATTGTCTTTTCCTTTGCGGGCTCCTCGGCGCTGGCCCGGCAAATCCAACAAGGCGCACCCGCCGATGTGTTTATCCCCGCAAGTCAGGAATGGATGGATTTTGTGGTGGCCTCTGGCGATATCCGCGCCCCAACGCGCCGCGATCTCTTGGGCAATGAATTGGTTTTGATCGCGCCCGCACCCGCTGGCCCGCCTGTGGTGATCGGGGCGGATTTTGATTTGGCAGGGCGGCTGGCGGGCGGCAAGCTTGCCATGGCGCTGATCGACGCCGTGCCAGCGGGGATCTATGGCCAGCAAGCGTTGAAATCTTTGCGGCACTGGGACAGCGTTCGTGACCAGATCGCGCAAGCCGATAGCGTGACAGGTGCCTTGAACTTTGTGGCCACGGGCGAGGCTGCATTGGGCATTGTCTATGCCTCAGACGCCAAGGGAATCGCGGATGTTCAGGTGATTGGCACCTTTTCGCCCAGCAGCCATGATCCAATCACCTATCCCGCCGCCATCACACAACACAGCGCAAACCCAGCAGCCCTTGCCTTTTTGGAATATCTGCACAGCAGCGATGCAGCCGCGATATGGCAAGCTGCGGGATTTGATGTGCTGAAATGACGGGGGATGCGATGATCTTGGGCCTTGGCCCCGCCGAATGGCAGGCCGTGCGCCTGTCGCTGCTGGTGGCCGCTACGGCAACACTTGCCAGCCTGCCCTTGGCGCTTTTGGTGGCCTATGCTTTGGCGCGGTGGCGGTTTTGGGGGCGCGAAATTCTCAATGGGCTGGTCCATCTGCCGCTGATCTTGCCGCCTGTGGTTACGGGATATATTTTGCTGCAACTTTTTGGGCGGCGCGGCATGGTGGGGGCGTGGCTGGAAAATAGCTTTGGCATTGTGCTGTCCTTTCAATGGACGGGGGCGGCCTTGGCGGCGGGGGTCATGGCCTTCCCGTTGATGGTGCGTGCCTTGCGCCTTGCCATCGAATCGGTCGATAGCGGCGTGATGGATGCCGCCGCCACGCTGGGCGCGTCTCGGCCATGGGTCTTTATGACCATCACCTTGCCGCTGATCCTGCCTGGGGTGATTGCTGGGGTCATCTTGGGTTTTGCCAAAGCCTTGGGCGAGTTTGGCGCGACCATCACCTTTGTTGGCGCGATCCCTGGACAGACGCAAACCATCGCCTCCTCGATTTACATCTTTTTGCAAACACCTGATGGTGGCGCGGTGGCCCATCGCTTGGCCGCTGTGTCCATCATCATCGCTGTTGGCGCGCTTTTGGTATCGGAATGGCTGGCGCGCAGGGCGGCAAAATGGGTGGGCGGGCGATGACGCTCTTTGTATCCATGCAGCAAGTTTTGGGCGATTTCACGCTGGATGTTGCCTTTGATGCACCCAAAGGGGTGACGGTTTTGTTTGGGCCGTCAGGGTCGGGCAAATCCTCGATCATCAAGGCGGTCGCGGGGCTAAGCCTGCCCGCCAAAGGAAAAATAATCTGCGCGGGGCGCAGGTTGTTTGACAGCGCCCAAGGGTGCAACTTGCCGCCCCATCTGCGCAGGCTGGGCGTGATTTTCCAAGACGGGCGATTGTTTGCGCATTTGAATGTGCAGCAAAACCTAAACTATGGGCGCTGGTTTGCCCCGCGCCGCCAAACTGCCGCACCATCAATGGCAGATGTGGTGGATTTGCTTGGCATTGGCCATTTGCTGCGCCGCCGCCCTGCCGATTTGTCGGGCGGAGAGCGCCAGCGCGTGGCGATTGGCCGTGCGCTGCTCTCTGCGCCCGATATGATTTTGGCAGACGAGCCGCTGTCGGCCTTGGATGAGGCGCGCCGCGCCGAAATCCTGCCCTATTTCGAGGCGCTGCGCGATGCAGCGCTTGTTCCGATGCTATATGTCAGCCATTCCAGCGCCGAAGTGGCACGGCTCGCCACGCGCGTGGTTTTGTTGCAATCTGGGCGCGTGGTTGCCATGGGTGAGGCGGCGGATATCTTGGGCCGCGCCGATAACCTTGGCGGGGCGGCCTCTTTGATCGCGGCGCGCTATATGGGGCAAGACAGCGATGGGCTTTGTCGATTTTCCACCCCAGCCGGAGAGATGATCGTGCCGTTTTTTGTTGGCGCAGATAGGGTCAACCTGACACGGCTGCGCATTGCCGCCCAAGACGTTATTTTGGCCCGCGACATGCCCAGGCAAATTTCAGCGCTGAATATTTTGACGGGCAAGATCAGCGATATCGTGCCGCTGCCCGAAGGGGGGGTCTTGGTCAACCTGACCAACGGAGAGGCCCAGATAAAGGCGCGCATCACCCAGCGCTCTGCCACAGCGCTTGGGCTGGCACTGGGGCAAGAATGCTATGCTATTGTCAAGGCAGTGGCCATCGCGGGCTAAGTTTGACGCTTCGCCTTTCGATTTGCCCTTGCATGCCTGGGCGGAGCTGCGCAATTTACGCCCAGCACATCGCAAAGGAACCTGCGCCATGACATTTGATCGCAGAATCAAAATCGCCCCTTCTATTTTATCTGCCGATTTTTCAGATTTTGGCGGCGAAATCCAAGCGATTGAATCGCAAGGGGCCGATTGGGTGCATATCGATGTGATGGACGGGCATTTTGTGCCCAATATCACCTTTGGGCCGCCCGCTGTCGCCGCCTTTCGCAAACATGTGAAAACGGTGATGGATGTGCATATCATGATTGCGCCCGTCGATCCCTTTATCGACGCCTTTGCCAAGGCAGGGGCCGATATTTTGACCGCCCATATCGAGGCAGGCCCCCATATTCACCGCAGCCTGCAAGCCATTCGGGGCGCAGGCATGAAGGCAGGGGTGGCGCTGAACCCTGCCACGCCAGCCGAGGCGGTGGCGCATCTTTTGGACATCACCGATCTGATCTGCGTGATGACGGTGAACCCCGGTTTTGGCGGGCAGAAATTTATCGATATGTCGGCCAAGGTGCGCGCCTTGCGGGCGATGATTGGCGAGCGCCCTATTCATATCGAAATTGATGGCGGCATAGACCCCATCACGGCCCCCCTTATGGCGGCTGCGGGGGCCGATGTATTGGTCTCAGGATCGGCGGTGTTTCGCGGCGGATCGGCGGCGAACCCCGCCCCTTACGGTGACAACATCCGCGCCATTCGCAGCGCCGCCAATCGGGCCGTCAGCGCAGGTTAACTGCGGCTCTTGATCAAAGATTGCGCGGTGTAAACCAAAATGGCCGCCCCGATGGCCCCGACA
>CAXNIF010000091.1:0-6660 GCA_964202345.1 Cypionkella sp. | reverse complement strand
GGCCCCTTTATTCACCGAGAAATCTGCAACGCCGTGCTTCCCCACCTAGAGGAAATGCTGGCCAGTGGCGGCGCAGGCGCACAAAGCTCGCTTTAGTAATTCGTTTCAAATTCGACACCTAGGCTGGTGTTACCGTTGGTCTCCCCGCCCAGGCGCAGCTTAATTTTCTCGTTCAGCGTATAGGTGAATTCCAGGCTTTGCTTGCCCAAACCTTCGCTAGACAGCTCTGAGTAGACATCTTTTGACGTATATTTGCCCAGCTTCAGCGCTGTATTGCCTGCCTCATCAGATTGAACGTCCAGATTGTCCAAGCGCAGGGTTTTGCGCCCGCGCGCGATCAATCCTTCGCCGCGCCCCGTCAGACTTACGACAGCGCTGGCCAATTGCACGGTTTGCAGCGCGGTTAGGTTTTGCAAACTTTGATCGAATAACAGTTGCGACAAAACCTCTTCTTCGGGCAACTCTGGCGCCGAGGCAAAGGAAAAATCTGGATCCAGCGCAGGCCCATCGATGATGGCGGTGGTGATAATGCCGCTTTTGGAATTGGTGGCCCGCACTGACAGATAGGGCACAAATTCGCCCCGCATTTCCAGCCGCACCTCCTCTAGATTCAGCCGTGTGGTCAAAATATTGAAGTGGCCCTGCACAAGATCAAATGATCCATTGGGCCGCACATTGCTGCTATCGCCTTGCAAGCGCACCTCCCCCCCCAATTCGGCATCCAAACCCCGCCCGCGCACGAATATTCGATTGGGTGCGCGCAACAAGATGTTCAGATCATAGGGGTTGGGTGCTGCGCCAAGGTCTGTCCGCGCATCAAAGCCAGCCCGCGCGCGCGTGGCTTGCACAGCGGCAGTGTCGCCATTGTGGCGCAGATCTGGCAAAGCTGCACCTTCAATCACATTGGGCACCCGCAATTGCACCTCGGTGCGGCCAAGATTCAACGTGCCGGCAATTTTCGCCCCGCCAAGGACCGGCCCATTCAACGTAAGCTTGCCGTCAATGGTCGATTGCACCAATGCGGGCAAATGCAGCCCAAGACCGGCAACGCCGATCGCCAAGTCGCCGTCAAAGGGCGCGCGGGTTGCAATGGCTCCCGTGACATTCAGCTTGCCGCCTGTGCTGGCATTGGTCTTGCCGCTGATCTGCGCAAGACCATCCCGAAGTTCAATGGCAAGTGCCGCCTCTCGCAGCGCGAAGGGCAAGCTGGGATCGACAAAATGCCCAGAGGTCACGTTTACGCTGCCGCTCAAAGCCGCCAATTCCAATGCGCCGCGCAAGCGCAGATCAAACTGCACATCGCCCGATATCGAACGCGGTGCGGTCAATATATTGATCAGCGCTGCATCCACGCGCCCCATCAATTGTAAATCATTGCTTTGCCCCAGGCTGACTGCGCCCCTTACATCCGCCGCCAAACCCGCAGGCCCGCGCATTTGCACATCAATCTGCGCGCCATCATCTTGCGGCCGAGCCGTTCCAAGCAGCGAAAACGGGCCTGAAAACTTGGGCTCGATCAGGCCCAAATCGGCCATTTCTGCGGTGATTTGATACGCATTCCCGCCGTCAAGCTGCCTCAGCCCCAGACGCATCATCGGCGAGGAAAGGGCGATAGATTCAATACGGGGGCTTAGCGCGGCCAAGGCAATTTTTGCAGAAAAATCAAATTCCTGATCGGAAATCTTGGTCAAATATGGGCTGGCAAACTGAAGGCCATTGCTGCGCGCTGTAAGATTGATCATTGCATCATTTGGCGCGCCTGACACCGCAAGCTTACCCGTCATTTGCCCGGCAAAGCCGCGCGCGCTTAGGGGCATGTCCAAAAGCGTGAACTCTCCAGCAAGATCAGTGCCCGAGGCTGCCACTTTCCCCGCCAGCCATGCGTCAAATCCGGCTGCCGTCACTTTAAATTGGCGCAAATCAATGCCCGCCGCATCGCGCCGCGCGGATAGCTTGGCCGTGGCCTCTCCCTTTAGTGCGGCATCAACAGCCCCAATGCCCAGCGCTAAATCATTTGTTTGGGCGGTCAATGTGCCATCAAAGGCGCGCGTCCAAAAGGTAAAGTCACCCGAATAACCAAGCTGCCCCGACCCCGCGATAGGCTGGCCCAGCAAACCAGAAAAGCGCGAAAAATTCTGCGCAGATACGGCGATCTCACCCGAGAGGGTCAGCCCCTTATCCAGCCCAGTGAGCTGCCCATTTAGACGCGCTGCGTAATCTTCGCCCATCACACCCAGCCCGTTCAGCGTCAGGGCGCTGCCCTGTTGCCATGCGATGTCACCCTCTCCCCAAATCACCGTGCCCAGCGCCCGCGACAGCGCGGCATCTTTGGGCTGGATCCCTTCGGCGGAAAAGCTGATGCTGGCGCGCAGGCCCGCACCCGCCGTGGGCGGGGCAATGCGCCCCTTTATCGCGAATTGGCTGTTCGACAAACGCAGCGCCTCTTGTTGCCAATTTTGCAACTGGCCTAGCACCGTGAATTCATCGCCCTTAGTCGCATCAAAATCGGCGCTGATCTGGGCCGATGAAATCGCGGCAGAGCTGTCCAAAGCAAGCGGCAATGTAAGCATGCCACCTTGCGGGTCGCGCCATTGCCCGCGCAGGGAGAATGCATCTGGCTGCCCTGTGGGCCCTAGCGATAATTGGCCGCTCAAATCCATTCCTGCCGAGGTCAGCGCAAAGATCGGCATGTCGAAACCACCGCCGTCGCGGGTTCGTCCTTGCGCACGAAGGCGCATTTGCTGGCCAAAGAATGGCCGAAACTCTGCCTGAACCAGCGGCGAAGGATCGCCCGATAAATCGACATCAAAACGCCGGCTCCATTTGGGCGCGCCTTCGCCATCTTGCATGATCGATGCCCAAGATATCTGCCCGCCAAATCGCTTTTGCCCATCACTGCGCAAGGCCAGATTGGCGGTAAAATCGTCAAGCGGCGCATCGCCCGAGACGGTGAATTCCAAAGCGGGGGCCCCGGGTATCCCCAAGACTTGGGCCAAAATACCGCCAACGCCTTCGCTGGCGGCAAGATCAATGCGCAGCCAGCGTTCGGCATTGGAAAAAGCCACATCAATGTCGGCCTGACCTTGGGCGCTGTCTTGTGCGCCGCGGCGCAAGGTGATGCTGCCTTGCCCCCGACCCGCGGCCAATTGCAACGAAGCGGCGGCGCTTGCATTGATCTCTTGGCCCAAAACGGGGGCGGCGAGGTGTAGTTTTTCAACAGCCAGCGCGCCAATGTTGATCGCTATGGGCAATTCGGGTAAGGCAAAGCTGGGCGCTTCGGCATTGACCTCGGCTTGCGTGCTGGGGATGCGCCACAACGATATCTCGGCGGCAGTCAACTGCGACACCGTGACTTTCCCCGCCAGCAAATCACTGCGCTGCCAATCCAGCACAATGTCATTGAGCGTGATCCAAACGCCAGCCTCATCGGCAATGGTCAAGGTTTCGATCCGCGCTTGAGAGGATAATGCGCCGGTAAATCCCGTGATGACGACTTGGCGGCCAGCGCCAGATAAATTGTCCTCAAGCAGGGCCGTTAGGTAATCACGCTCATCGGTTTGCGCCGGCGCGCCCATCGGCCAAGCGGCCAAGAACATAACAATGAGCCATGAAAAAGTGTTGCGGCCCATCAAAATGCCTCCCCAAGGCCAAGATAGATTTGCCCCCCTTGGCCCGTATCGCCGCCGACGGGGCCAGCAATATCCAATCGCAGCGGGCCAATCGCCGTTTCATAGCGAATCCCAAACCCTGCGCCTGCGTGCCAATTGCCAGCATTGGCCAAAAAACCGCCCGAATCTACGCGGCCAAGATCGGCAAAACCAACAAATCCAAAACTGTCATTCAGCTTTTGCCGCATCTCGATACTGCCAGCCAGAAAATGGGTGCCCCCCGTCAGAAAAGGGCTGCCGCCGCTGCCCAAAAGTTCATAAACGCCCAAAGACTTATAGGGTTGGCCGCGCACCGTTGCAGGGCCGCCCGAAAAGAACAAATCCTCACGCGGGGAACCCGCCAGGCTAGAGCCGCTAAACATGCCCAATTGCAACCGCGCGGCTATGACAAAGCGGTCGGCGTTCTTTACCCCCAAATAGCCACGGGCGTCCAATGTGCTGCGCACACCATCTTCGGTTTGGCCAAATCCAACAAAGGGTTTGACCTCTGCCGAAATCAGCACGCCGTTGCTTGCACTGTTCTTGGCGTTGCGCGTGTCCCATGTCGCGGATAAAGGCAAAGACAGATTGCGGGAAAACGCCACACCTGATGGGTCATCGACCCGCGCAATTCCGTAGGCCATACTGCCATCTGCGGTCAAAGTGCTGGAAAAATAATGTGTCAATTGCGCGGTCGCGCTGAGGGCATCCAATTGGGTATCTGCGCTTTGCTCGCGCTCGAACACCAGCCCTAAGGCGAAGGTTGTATCGGCCGAAAAAGTGGCCGGGCGTTCAAAACTCGCCGCGAGTTGATAATCTAGCCCCCCCGTATCCACGCCAACCCCCGTTGCAGAGGCGGCCAAGCTGAGCCGTTCGGCCCCGCCCAGTAAATTGCGATGCACGCCAATGACACCCAAAGATAGCCCTTCTAACGATGCAAGATCGGCACGAAAGGCCAGGCGGCGCAATTTCTCTTCGGTTAAACTTGCCGTAATGGGCAGGCCATTATCGGCTGTAACGCTTTGCGATTCTTGGATATTTACGGTTCGAAATGCACCAGTGCGGCGCAATCTTTCGGCCACACGCGCCAATTCTCTTGGATCAAAGACCGCGCCTTCGGGCAAACCTGCAATGGCCAGAATCCGCTCGCGCCGCATCGATTTTGCGCCCTCTATCATCAAAGGCCCAAAGGAAAGCAGCGGCCCTTGATCCAGTTGAATGTTCGCCTCAAGTTTGCCCGTGTCATGATCGGCCAGCAATTGGCTTTGCGCCACTTTGGCCTTGGCGTATCCGCGCAGCCGCCAAGCATCAATGGCAAGGGCCGCCGCATCCACGATGGCGCCGCTTTTGGCGGGCTTTCCGGGGGCAAATACCTTGGCGATAGCGGCTTCGCTGGTGCGATGCACAGGTGCAATCACCGCGCGGCCAAACACAAAGGCAGGGCCAGTGTCCACCAACACGTCGATACGGGAAATCGATGCCAAAGGTTCAAGCGCGGAGATATCGGCGGCCTCGCGCCCATCGACCAAAACACTGATTTGCGCGCCAAAATACCCTTGCCCATACAGGGCATCCAACAAGGCGGCATATTCCGCGCGCGCCTTTGTCATCACATCTTGGGCGGGCAATTTGCTGCCCCGCGCATGCGGCGCCAGCAAAGATGCTTCTCGCAACAGGGCGACTGTCGCGCCATCGGCGCCTTGCACGTCAAAACGCACCTTGTCCAAGGCCATCGCGGGCGCTGCGGCACCTGCAATACAGACGGAGGTAAGGATGCTGCGCCAGTTTAAACAACCAGTCATTGTAGCCTCTGCTCGAGTTACCCACAGGATACTGTGGATCATCGCAAAGGGCAACCATGCATCCCTGCCCGCATTGACCATCGGCGAAAAGGCGGCAATGCTGGCGCAAAGTTCAGGAGAAGATAATGCCCTATATTCCCGCCCCCTATCGCGCCGCTGACAATCGTTATGACAAGATGATCTACAATCGCTGCGGGGCCTCGGGGCTGAAATTGCCCGCCGTCAGCTTGGGCCTATGGCATAATTTTGGCAATGACACGCCCCATAGTGTGAAACAAGATATGTGCCGCACGGCATTTGACTTGGGGATCACCCATTTCGATTTGGCCAATAATTACGGCCCCCCTGCGGGCAGCGCTGAAACTGCCTTTGGCGAGATTTTGCGCACCGATTTTGCCCCCTACCGCGACGAGCTGATTATTTCCAGCAAAGCGGGCTATGACATGTGGCAAGGGCCTTATGGCGAATGGGGATCGCGCAAATATCTGATTGCCTCTTGCGATCAATCCCTCAAACGGATGGGGCTGGATTATGTCGATATCTTTTACTCGCACCGCCTTGACCCCGACACCCCGCTAGAAGAAACCATGGGCGCGCTGGACACAATCGTGCGCTCGGGCCGCGCGCTTTATGTTGGGATTTCGTCTTATAATGCGGCGCGCACACGCCAAGCGGCGGCCATTTTGCGCGACCTTGGCACCCCTTGCGTGATTCACCAGCCCAGCTACAATATTCTAAATCGCTGGGTTGAAACCGATGGTTTAAAGGAAACGCTGCAAGAGTTGGGGATTGGCTCGATTGCCTTTACGCCCTTGGCGCAGGGGATTTTGTCCAGCAAATATCTGAACGGCATTCCCGAAGGCAGCCGCGCGGCGCAGGGTAAATCTTTGGATCCTGCCGTCATCACGCCAAAGGCGCTGGCCTCGGTGAAGGCGCTGGGGGACATCGCTGCCGCACGCGGGCAAACACTGGCGCAGATGGCAATTGCATGGGTTTTGCGGCGCGGCGGGATCACCAGCGCCCTGATCGGCGCATCAAAGCCCGCACAAATCATCGACTGCGTGGGCGCGCTAGAGAATCTCGATTTTTCCGATGCAGAACTGGCGCAAATTGACACCATTGCCGAAGAAAAAGACATCAATCTGTGGGCACGCTCCTCGGCCAGCTAGACCGCCTTTGTCAATATGTGCTGCAACTTGGCCGCCACTGCG
>CAXNIF010000090.1:0-6740 GCA_964202345.1 Cypionkella sp. | reverse complement strand
GGGCGATGTGGAAAACGCCGCCCATGGGCTGCGCACGGGCGAGACGATGCGCGAGCTGTGGGAAATCCACCCCCAAGACCCCTTGTCCGCCCGCGCGGTGCATGAATGGGAGCAGCGCCTTTCGCGCGGGGATTGGCAGGTGCGCACCGAAGCCTGGGCCGAAATGACCGCCAGCGCCAGCCATTTGCATCTTAAGGCACGGCTGCGCGCCTATGAGGGGAATGAACTGGTGTTTGATCGCAGCTATGACGAAGTCGTAGCGCGCGATTTTGTCTAGCCTCGCCTATCGCGCATAACGAGGCGCAGCCAGATTTGCCTTTTGCGTCTGGCCGCGCCCGCGCAAAGCGCGTAAATTGCCCCCAAGCTTTATTATCCCAAAGGAGAGGGCAGATGATCCTTGGCCATATTGGCGCGCGCAAAGGCTCTAAAGGGGTGCCGGGAAAAAACTTTTTGCCTTTATGCGGCAAGCCTTTGATTGATTGGTCGCTGGATCAATTGTTGCGCAACCCGCGTATAGATGCCGTGGTGGTTTCGACAGATGATGACGCCATTTATCACCATGCCTTGGCCAAAGGGGCCTTGGCCATTGGGCTGCGACCAGCGGAATTGGCAACAGATAGCGCACCGAAATGGGGCGTCTGGCAGCACGCTTTGGCCGCCGCAGAGGCCCTATGTGGCCCGGTGTCAACCTTTGTTGATTTGGATTGCACCTCACCCTTGCGGGTGATGCAAGATATTGACGGCGCGCTTGACCTATTCGCCAGCCAATCGCCCGATATGGTGATGAGCGTGTGCGAAGCGCGCAAAAATCCCTATTTCAACTTGGTGGAACTGCGCGAAGATGGCGGGCTGAAAGTGTCCAAAGAACTGCCCGGCGGGGTCTGGTCACGCCAATCCGCGCCCCGCGTCTGGGAACATGCCGCCTCGACCTATGTGCTGCAACCTGATTATCTGCGCCGTGCAAAAACCATCTATGAAGGGCGGGTTATCCCTTTTGAAATGCCGCCCGAACGCTGCATAGATATCGACGCACCATTGGATTTCCGTATGGTGGAATGGTTGCTGCAATCCCGCCTATCAGGAGAAGATCATGGCTGACGCGAACAAATCTCTTTGTAATCGCACTATTTTCATAACGGGGTCGGGTGGCGTGCTGGGGTCCACCTATGTGCGGCGCATGCTGGACGCGGGCGCGCGGGTGATTGCCTCGGATTTGCACGGGGCGCGGGCGGATGCCTTAATCGCGGCGCATGAGGGCAACCCCAATTTCCGCTTTTACGATCTGGATGTCGGCGACGAAGATCAGGTGACAGATATTTTCGCGCGCATTTTGGCCGATGGATGGCAACCCAACGTTGTGTTGAACAATGCCGCCATCACGGGCGAGTTGTTGATGGGCGCGGGAAAGCCCTTTCCCGATTTTGCCGATATTTCCGTAACCGATTGGGAACGCACCATGCGCACCAATCTGACGGCTCCGTTCATGATCGCTCGGCAGATGGACCGTGATATCGTTGGTAAATGGCCTTGCACTTTGATCAACGTCGCCTCGATGTATGCGCTGAAGGGCGCACATCATCGCATTTATGACGGCATGCCGTTCAAAAACTTCGCCGCCTATGGCGTGTCAAAGGCGGGGATTCACGGGCTGACAGTTTGGCTGGCGGGCTATTGGGCCGACCGGGGTGCCACGGTCAACACCATCTCCCCGGGCGCAGTGTTCAACAACCATTCGGACGAATTTCAGCGCCGCGTGGGCGAATTGATCATGCTGAACCGCATGGCAAAACCCGACGAGATTGCTGATGCCATGCTGTTTTTGTGCAGCCCTGCGGCCGGGTATATGACGGGGCAGATGTTGAACGTAGATGGCGGCTTTTCGGGATGGTGACACCTGCGCGCGCGCCGATGGCAGATACGGTTTTGGTGGTTGGCGCAGGCTCGATCGGGCGGCGGCATTTCGACAATTTGAAACATCTGGGCGCGCGCGCTGAATTGATGCCTTGGCGCAGTTTTGACGCAAAGACGGTGTCTGAGCGCCGCGATATTGTCGCTATGGTCATTGCCACGCAAACCCCCGTCCGCCTAGAGCTGATCACGCTATGCGCCCAAAATGACTGGCCCTTTTACGCCGAGAAACCGCTCGCCTGGACAAAGGCGCAAGTTGCCAAGATTTATGATGCCGCAGCCCCCGTGGCCGCAAGGTCGATGGTCGGGTTTATGATGCGCTATCATCCCGTTTTACGCGCGCTGGCGGCGATGGATTTGTCGCGGGTGTTTCGCATTCACGCCGAAATCGGCCATGATGTGCGCAAATGGCGTGCGAATTGGCAGTTTTCAACCAGCTATGCCGCCCAAGCGCAAGGGGGGGGCGTGCTGCTGGACTTGTGCCACGAGATCGACCTTGTCGCCGCATTGTTCGCGCCCCTGACCTTGCAAGACGGGCGCAGTATGGGGCATCGGGATTTTGCAGGGGTGGATTTTGCCACCAGCCTGCATGTCACCACAGCGCAGGGGGCAGCGGGGCATATTGCGATGGATTATCTATCCCCCGTTTTTACGCGCAAAATGGTGCTGTCGGGTTTGGATATGCGCATTGAAGCTGATTTTCAAACCGCAACACTAAACGTGCAGCGGCTGGATCAATCGGGACAAGCGGCGCAGGTAACGCAGACCTTTCCCTTTCAGCGCAACGACATGTTCATCGACGCTATGCGCGACTTTTTGGCGATAATTGCGGCGCAGCCCCCTTCGCATGATCCGCTGCGGCCATGTTTTGACACAATGCGCAGCACCTGTGATTTGATTGCCCACGCGTGGGAAACGCGCAGGTTTTCGGGGAATGTCGATTTTGATGTGACCTAGCGGGCCAAGGCGGCTATGGCCGCCAGCGTCTTGGCGCAGGCCCCGCTATGTGCGGACAGAAACTCCTCTATCGCCTGTGGCGAAGGGCTAGGCCAGTTGACGATATCATCTGCCAGCGTCTGGGCGCTGGTCTGTTTGCATACACCTGCGGCCATGGCCTCGACGGCGGGATATTCGATGGTCTGGATCATCGGCCCCACCAAGACCGGTAGGCCCAAAGCCAGCGGCTCAATAATGTTATGCGAGCCCTTGGGCTGAAAACCGCCGCCAATCACCGCGCGCTGTGCCAAGGCTAAATAGAAATACATCTCGCCCAAGGAGTCGCCCAAAATCACTTGCGCGGCCCCCTCAAAACGGGGGGAGAAATCTGCGTCCAAATCCAGACTGCGGCGCTTGACGCAAAGACCGCTTTTTGCCAGAGCCTCGGCCACAATGTCAAAACGTTCGGGCGCGCGCGGGACAAAGACAATGACAATGCCCGGCCGGCGCGCCCGCAGATCCAGCGCGGTTTGAATGAACAGCTTTTCCTCTGCCTCTGTGACAGAGGCAAAGGCAATCACCTGCCCGCCCAATTGCGGGCGCAAAGCTGCCGCCGCGCGCAGTTGATCTTGCGGGATCGGTTGGTCAAATCGCAATTCTCCCGTGACATGGATGTTCTCAACGCCCAAGCTGGCAAAACGATCGGCTTGCAACTGCGATTTGACAAAAGCCCCCGCAAATCGACGCATTACCGCAGGGCGCAGTGGAAATTTTGCATCACGCGCCATCGAATCCAGCGGATATTGCGCATTGCACATATACAAAGGCACGCCGCGATCTTTGGCCGATTGAACCAGGCGGGGCCATATCTCGATTTCCATCACAAGTCCGATTTTTGGGCGAAAGGCGGCAAAAAGCCCGCAAAGCACCAATCCAATTCAAAGGGCACCCAAACAACCGCCACTTGGCCCGAGGCGATTTCATCCCCAAAGGCGCTGTAGCTGGCGCGGCGGCCTGCGGGGGTGGTGTTGGTAATCACCACGCGCTCGCCGGCGTCGAGCAGCCCGCGCAGCAAAGGCACCGCAGAGCGCAGCTCGCCCAAAGAGACCGCATGCACCCAAACCACCCCCGACATGCGCTGGCGATAGCGGCCAAACCTTTCCGCCACATGTTGCCCATATAGGGCATCTTTGCGCGCGCGCCGTGCCAAATACAGCAAAACAAATGGCAGGCCTGCCGTCCACATTGCCGACCATAGTCCCAAAAATAGCGTCATTGCATCAACCCAATCAATTGCGCGGCCAAGGGGGCCAGCCGCTTTTGCGCGTCTTGTGTCAAGTGCCTTGCCCGATTGATCCTTTCCCGATGATCTTGCATGAGCGCGGGGAAAAGGCCCGCGTCGTCCACGCAAAGCGCCGCGCCCTCTTTGCCCAAAAGGGCAAAGTCATCAAGAAAGTTCCCCGTCCGCGGCCCATGCAAAATGGCACAGCCCAAAACAGCCGCCTCCCAAGGGTTATGGCCCTCGGTCGCCCCAAAAGTGCCGCCGATCAGCGCGACAGGGCAAAGCCGATACCAAAGCCCCATTTCACCAAATGTATCGGCGACATAAACGTGGGTGCTGGTCGCAATTTGCGGCGAGATCGAACGCTGCGTGGCGTGCAGCCCCATGGCCGCCGCAGTCAAAACAATTTGCGGCGCGCGCGACACATCACGCGGGGCGACAATCAATAGGGCGCTAGGATCATCCTGCAAAAGCTGCGCATGGCTGCGCAGAGCAATCGCTTCATCTTCTGCCCAAGACGAGGCCAGAAGCCAGATTTTACGATTTCGCACTTGGAAGGCCATGTCTTTTAAGACGTTATCGTCAACGAAAAGGGCGGGCGCCGCAGCTTTGATGGATGCAAAAACTTGAACATCGCGCGCGCCCAAGGCGCGCAAATAAAAAGCCGAATTGTGATCTTGCGCGAGGATTAATGAAAAATGACGAAACAGCGCCAAGAATAGCCCTGCGCCATAGCGCCGGCGTCGATAGGATTGGGACGATATCCTTGCGTTCACGATAGCCATAGGTATCTGTTGCCGCGCTGCCGCCACGACAGCATTTGGCCATAAATCTTGATCGATCCAAATGGATAGATTCGGCTGCCAATAACGCAAAAATCTTGCAACGAATTTTGGGCTATCCAGCGGCAGAAATTGGTGGATGGAATTTTGGGGCAAGTTGCGCTGCAGCACCGCAAAGGTGCTTCTGGCCGATGAGGTGACGAGGAAATTCAATCGCGGGTCTTGTGTTTGCATTTGAGCAATGAGCCCACGCACAGACAGCACTTCGCCTAGGCCCACGGCATTGAGCCAAACTAGTTTTCCCTCTGGCCGCGCCACACTGGCAATGCCCAATTTCTCGCGCCAACGTGTCGGATGCTCCTTGCCTTTTGTCAGCCTGCGGCGAAGGTAAAAGTCGCCCAGCAAGGTGATCGCCTGTGAGAGAGAGCGGTAAGCGGCCAGTTGCCAGCCCATCACGCCATATCCCACGCCATATCCTGAAATGATTTTTGCAGCGATTGCGTCCAAAAATCATCTTGTCCCAGCACCTGCACAAAACGCAGTGCCGCGCTGCCGGTGCCAAAGCCGCTGTGCGGCATATGGCGCGCGCCCCAGTTTTGGGCCAAAAACTGACGAATTTTTTCGCCATCAAAAGCCGAAGCTGCCAAAACCGACGGCGCATCGGACCGATTGCTTTGCCGTGTCCCAATATCCAAAGACGGCAACCCCAAAAACGGGGCCTCGCGCACACCCGCTGATGAATTGCCCACCATCGCATGCGCGTTTTTCATCAATTCGGAAAAATGCGCAAACCGCATAGAGGGCAAAACGCGAAATTGATCGGGAGGCAATTGGGTCAGCACGGCAAAAATATCGGCAGAACCGGGGTCGTTATTGGGGGCGATCACCACAAATTTGCGCCCCGAATCCACCAAAGCATCAAACAGATGTTGCGCCTGTGCGCCAATGCTGGCCTGCTCGCTGGTCACGGGATGAAAAACGGCAATGCCAAAATCATCAAAGCCAATCTCATAGCGCGCGCGCACATCGCTCAGACTTACCCCAGAAGGGCGGGCGTGAAAATCCAATTCGGGCGATCCGATGACATGCACCGTGCGCGCCGGCTCTCCCAGCGCCATCACGCGCCGCGCCGCGCTCGTTGAGGAGACAAAGTGATGGGTGCAAAGTTTTGTGTTACAGTGGCGAAACACCTCGTCAATCGTGCCTGAAACTTCTCCACCTTCGATATGGGCAGAGCGAATATAATTCGTGGCCGCCACCATCGCGCCCGCCAAAGCTTCGACGCGGTCGCCGTGCACAACGATTAAATCCGGCTTTGTCTGCGCCGCAAAGGCCGAAAAGCCCGAAATCGTGCGGGCCAAAACCATATCTTGCGGCTCGCCCTCGGTTTGATTTTCAAAAAACGCATGGGTGACGCCGCCCATCCGCTCGACTTCGTTGCGCGTCAAGCCGTAGCGCGCCATCATATGCATGCCCGTGACAAAAAACGTCACACCATGCCCCGCATCGCGCGCCGCCAGCGCCAGCGGCTCTAGCTTGCCAAAATCGGCGCGGGTCCCAGTAAGGAAAACAATTTTTTTCGTGATAATGCGGTCTTTGACGTTACTTGATCTGCGCATGTCAGGTCATATCCATCGGTAAATTTAATTTTTAAATGACAGTCTCGCAATATGATCCACGATCTTGCGTTCAAAGCTGCGCGTTGCCTCGCGGCATAAATCCAAGAGCTCTGGCGCCGCCGCGGCAAGATGTAAATTCTTTGCCCAATCCGCTTCGGCGGTATAGCCGGGCGGCAAGCGATAATGGAGGAACTTGTTGTTAAAAGGCGCACA
>CAXNIF010000089.1:0-6775 GCA_964202345.1 Cypionkella sp. | reverse complement strand
GGGCTGGATTATGCCCAGTCGCGCAAACAATTTGGCAAATCCTTGATCGACTTTCCCCGCGTGGCCAGCAAGCTGGCGATGATGGCCGTCGAAATCATGGTCACGCGCCAATTGACGTATTTTTCCGCCCGGCAAAAAGACCTGGGGTTGCGCTGCGATCTGGAGGCGGGGATGGCCAAACTGCTGGGCGCGCGGGTGGCTTGGGCGGCGGCAGATAATGCGCTGCAAATTCATGGTGGCAATGGCTTTGCGCTAGAATACAAAATCAGCCGCGTTCTGTGCGATGCGCGGATCTTGAATATTTTCGAGGGTGCCGCCGAAATTCAGGCCCAAGTCATCGCGCGGCGACTTCTGGACTAAGTCTGTTCGGCCCGTTTGGACAAAAACCACCCGCAATCATGGCTTTATGCGAGAGTCACTTGGCACGGCTGCAGCTTGCAGCCTATACTGATCAAGATTGGCGCAGGTGATTTTATGAACGAACTTATCGTATTGACGGGAATTTCAGGATTTATTGGCAAGCATATCGCCCTTAAACTACTGGCCGCAGGATATTCTGTGCGGGGTAGTTTGCGCCAAATGGCGCGGGCGGCAGAGGTGCAGGCGGCCCTTGCGCCCCATCTGGACAGCGCCGCTTTGGGGCGCTTGACCTTTATCGAGCTGGACCTTGAAAAAGATCACGGCTGGCAATTTGCGATGGATGGCGCCAGCGCATTGATCCATACGGCCTCGCCCTTTCCCATCGTCACCCCAAAAGAGGCGGAGAAGCTGATTCGCCCCGCCGTCGATGGCACATTGCGCGCCATGGCGGCGGCCAAGGCCGCAGGGGTTAACCGTGTGATTGTCACCTCGTCGGTGGCGGCGATCATCGACACCTATAAAGGCGGCACACAAGATGAAACCGATTGGTGCAATGTCGATGCGCCAGATACCTCGGCCTATGCAAAAAGTAAAACTTTGGCCGAGCGCGCCGCGTGGGATTTTGCCACCACCCAAGGCATGGACTTGACCACAATCAACCCGGGTTTTGTGCTGGGCGCGCCTTTGGATGCGCATTTTGGCAGTTCAATTGGCGTGATTGCGCGATTGCTGCGCGGACGCGATCCAATGCTGCCGATGATTTCCTTTTCTTGCGTGGATGTCCAAGATGTGGCCGAATCGCATTTGCGTGCCTTGATGCGCCCACAAACTGCGGGTCGGCGCATTGCTTGCACCGCAGGTGTGTTATCCATGCTGGACATGGGCCGCGTGCTGAATGCAGCCTATCCCAACCGAAACATCGCAAGCCGAGTGGCGCCGCGGTTTTTGTTGCAGATTATGGCGCTGTTTGATCCGCAAATCCGCGCCATTTTGCCCAATATCGGCGCGGCCCATCATATTTCGAACAAACGCGCGCGCGACGATTTAGAGATGCGGTTCATCTCTCCCGAAGGCGCATTGCGGGCAAGCGCGCAGTGGCTGATCGCCCAGAAACTGGTTTAGGCATTGCCCCCGCGCGAAGGGCGCGCCATGCCAAGCCGCGGATGCACCTTTGCGGCCACACCAAAGGTGGCGGCAAAGGCAAGCCCTGTCGCCGCAAAAATTGCCGCCAGCGGGGCCACAGCCAAGACCGCCCATGCCAAGGCGGGGGTCGCGATTCCCGAGACGTCGCGAAAGCTGGAGTAAACGGCAGCCATCTCTGCCCTCTCGGACGGTTTGACCGACATCATGAACGGCAAGCCGCCGACCACATCCAGCAGCACCAACCCAAAAGCGGCCAGAAACAGACATATCGCCGTGGCCAAAGGCCAGGGCGCAACTAACGTCGCCAGCACAAAAAACACTGCCGTATAGGCTTGGGCGGCGCGCAGGCTGACCCGCACCGTGGCGCGGCGCGCCCAATCAGCCATGAAAGGCGACAGCAACAACAAGGCATTAGACACCGACAACAGCGCGCCGCCCAATTTATCGCCCAATCCCTGCTCGATGCAAAAAATGGGCAAATAGACAACATAGACCCACCAGCCGCAGCTTCGGATCACCGCAAAAAGCCAACCCGCGATCAATCGCGGCTGCGCAAAAAAGCGCCCCAGATAGGCCAAGGGATTCACCGCCGGCCCCTTGGCCCGCGTGATCTGCCGCCCCGACCCAAGGCGCAGATACAAAAAAATGCCCAGTTGCAGAGCCGCAAGACCCGCCGCCGCAATAAAGGGCAGGGGCGGCCATATCCCATACATCCATACCCCGCTCAGCGGGCCAACTGCCCATGGCGCCGCCGCATAAACCATCTGCAAACTTTGGTTGCGGCCCAATTCAGCGCGTTGAACATAGTCCAACACATAGGCGTTCAGACAGACAAAGCAGGTGACCGTGGCCATGCCCATCACCAAAATGCCCAGTTGCACCGACAATTGACTGCCCAGAATGAACAAAATCATCGCCAACAGGTATAGAACGCAGCCCCCCACATAGACCCAGCGGCGGGGCCATATTTGGGTCATACGCGGCACCAGCAGGCCCCAAATCAACGTCGCAATCCCTGCCACCAAATAGACCGTCGATATGCCTTGCGCCGAACCAAAGGCATCATAGGCCGCCAGCGGGATTGTCGAAATCAGCGTGCCGCGCACCAAGGCATCCATCGCGGCCAAAATGGCAAAATGATGCAGTTTTGGCGCTTGGGGCGCTGCCGCCGCCTCGCGCAGCATAGGGGACTGATACTTGACCGACATCCCTTATCGATACAACAAATTGCGGCGCGATCTAAAACATCTGCGACGCGCGTCTCTCTATTCGCGCCAAAAGCCGATTGCGCGCTTCGGGAAGGGGACGGCCATTTAGCACAGCCTCTAATCCGCGTGCCAGAAAATGCCCCGTGATGGCCAAGCCCTGCAAAACCTCACGGTCATCGCCTGGCCCCTGGCCAAGCATCATCGCCGGCAAGGGCAGCAGCCTGCCCTCCCATGGCCCCGCCGCCGCGCGCGAAACCGCCCGCCCCGATTTGGGGCTGACAAAGGCCAAATCCTCGCGCCCGCCTGTCACCGCGCAGCGCGTCAAATCCAGCCCATAACCCAGCGCCTCTAGCAGGGCCTGTTCCCAGCGCAGATAATCGCAAGGCCAATCTGCCCCCGCCTCTAGGGCATCAAGCAGGGAAATGGTGCGGTCATAAAAGGCGCCCATTGCCTCGCGTTCGGGCAGGGCCACGTGCAACAGCGCGCAGATGGCATTTAGCCCCGCCAAGGCCAAGCTATCGCCCAGAATCCCCGCCCGCGCGCGCACAGGCTCTGCGCCAAAGCCGCCGATATGTTCGCCCAGTCGCGCGCGCCATGTGACGTCGACTTGACTACCGGGTTGCAAATGCGCGGCCATGCGCCGCGACGCGCCGCCGCGCACCACGCCCGAATGCCGCCCTTTTAGGGCTGTAAACACTTCGATGATTGCGGCGCTTTCGCCATGCGGACGCATGGACAATATCGCGCCTTCGCTGCGCCATTCCATAGCGGCAATTTGGGCGCAAAGCCTGGGCTAGTCCAGCCCTTCTTCGTCCAACAGGTTGCGCCCCGCCCGATCTTCTAGTTCGATCACCCAAAGGTCGCGGTCGCGCGCGCGGGCGCGGGTTAGGGTGGCGTCGATCTCGCCTTCTGCGCCCTCGGCCAAAATGGCCCAGACGCGCCTATCCTGCTGCAAATCAAAGCGGCGTTCATAGAGGCGCGCTTGCCCATCCATCGTGGCCAGTTTCACCACCACCGCCCCCGCCGTGGCATCACCGCGTGCGGCGAGATAGCAGGAGATACCCGCAAGCCGAAGGCGGTTCATATAGGCCGACACCCACAGACCCGCCGTCAGCCGCGCGGTTTGGCCTGCCTTGCTCATGGCTCTATGCCACGGGCGACAATCGCCGCCCCCAGCGCCCAAAGAGCGGGCGAGTGATCGGCGCGCTTAGGCATCGCCATCGCGAAACTCTAGCCCCATTTCACTGAAACGCTCGGGCTCTTCCAGCCAGTTTGGCCGCACTTTGACTTGCAAGAACAGATGCACCGTGCGCCCCAAGAATTCGGAAATCTCGGCCCGCGCCGATTGGCCGACGGATTTGATCGTTTCGCCTTTATTGCCCAGCACAATGCCCTTATGGCCATCGCGGGCGACATAGACCACTTGGTCAATGCGCGTCGAGCCGTCTTTTTTGTCTTCCCAGTTTTCGGTTTCCACCGTCAACTGATAGGGCAATTCCTCGTGCAAGCGCAGCGTCAGCTTTTCGCGCGTCATCTCGGCAGCGATCATGCGCATGGGCATATCGGCCAGTTGATCTTCGGGATAAAACCAGGCGCCCAGCGGCAACTCGCCCGCCAGCCATGCCTTTAGGTCAGCCACCCCATAGCCTTTTTCAGCCGAAATCATAAAGGTTTTGGCGAAAGGAAAGGCGTCGTTCATGCGCTCGGCAAGGGCCAGCAAGACTTCGGCCTTGACGCGGTCGATTTTGTTGATCGCCAAGGCCACGGGCCGCCCCACGGGGATTTGGTCGCGCATCCGTTCGATGATAGTGCCGGCCCCTTCGGTCAGGCCGCGCTGCGCTTCGATCATCAGCACGATGATATCGGCATCCGCCGCGCCGCCCCAAGCGGCCTTGACCATGGCGCGATCCAATCGGCGGCGCGGGCGGAAAAGGCCGGGCGTGTCCACAAACACGATCTGCGCCGCTCCCTCCATTGCGACACCGCGAATGCGGGTGCGCGTTGTTTGCACCTTATGGGTGACAATCGACACTTTGGCCCCAACCATGCGATTCAACAGCGTCGACTTGCCCGCATTCGGCTCGCCTATCAGGGCCACAAATCCTGCGCGGGTGGGGGTGTCGGTCATGGATACCTCAAAACTACTTGCTTGCGGATACTGCAAAAGGGGGGGCATTTCCAGTTGAAACGCAGACTATCGGTTTGGATATCTGCTGGTTGCAAATTCACTTAACTTATAGTTTAATTGCGTGGGGCGAAATGGGACATGCGATGGAACTCGTTTTCTTTACATTTGTTTTTGCTGGTCTTTTCGTATTCCTGCTGAGCTCGCGTAGGTCTTTTTCGCCAAGGCCTCGCCTAACCCTAGTAACCACCCAGACCCAGCACGGCGAAACAACTCATTATGAACTGGAAGGCAAGTGCTATGTGGTCGACGGCGATACCATTACAATTGGATACCAGAACATCCGCCTTGCTGGCATTGACGCACCCGAATTGGATCACCCTTATGGCAAAAAATCAAAGTGGTATTTAGTCAGCTTGACCAAGGGCCATCGGGTCAGAGCAGTATTCCACGGCGAGCAATCCTATACTCGTGAAGTTGCAACCTGCTACCTGCCCGATGGGCGCGATCTATCTGCTGAAATGGTCAAGGCAGGGTTTGCTATTGATTGGCCTAAATTTTCTGGAGGCAAGTATCGCCATCTTGAACCAAAGGACGCGCGTAAAAAGATGTGGCGTGCTGATGCGCGACAAAAAAGTCGAAGACTGCCCCATAACTAAACTTACCCCTCCATCCGCGCCAACAGCGCCCTTGCGGCGATTTGTTCGGCCATGCGTTTCGTGCCAGCGGTGGCACGTTCTGTCTCGCCCGTATCAAGGCGCACCTCCACTGTAAAGATCGGCGCGTGATCTGGGCCAGAGCGTGCCAATTCCAAATAGCTGGGCGGGGCCATGCCGCGCGCTTGGGCGTATTCTTGTAATGAGGATTTGGCATCGCGCGCGTCCTCGGCCACGGCCCCAATGCGCGCGCCCCATAGCCGCAAGATCAAGGCGCGGGCCACGTCAAAACCTGCGTCCAAATAAACGGCGGCAATCACGGCCTCTAGGGCGTCGCCCAGCAGCGCCTCTTTGCGCCGCCCGCCCGACAACATTTCCGATCGGCCCAGTTTCAACACCTCGCCAAGACCAATTTCGCGCGCCACTTCGGCACAAGTTTCCTTGCGCACCAGCGCGTTAAATCGGGGGGCAAGTTGGCCCTCGCGGGCAGAGGCATCAGCCCCAAAGAGCGCCTCGGCCATGACAAGGCCCAAAACGCGGTCGCCCAGAAATTCCAACCGCTCGTTATCTGGCCGCGTGGGGCTGGACAGCGAAGCATGGGTGATGGCACGCACCAAAAGCGCGCTTTGGGCAAAATGATGCCCAATGCGCTGTTCGAATAATTTCAGATCACCCGATATCTTCACTATTTGACCTTTGTGAAATAGCGGTCAGCGCGCCATGTCCAAAAGGCCAGTGGCGATGAACCCGCGGCCGAAAACAACACATGGCGCATCACCCCGTAAACCGCCGTTTGCGGCACAAAGCCCAGCCCGCCGGCCCCTGTGACAAAACGGCTGTCCAAACTATTGTCTCGGTTGTCTCCCAAGGTGAAAAGCATCCCGGCTGGCACTGTGGTTTCAGCGAATTCATCGCCCATACTGCCCGTTTCAATATCAAGAATAAAATAGTTTTTATCGGCGGCAAGCACCTCGCGCAGCAGGTGTTTTCGGCAGATTGCCCCATCCCCGACGATTCCATTGGCGCAGCGCGGGCGCAGACCTTGTGGGCCTTGCGGTGCCATGATTTCGGAAAAATCGCCTTGGCTCAGTTGCAGCAAGGGCGCGCCGTTCAGCCAGACTTGACCGCCGCGCAGCGCCACGCGATCCCCCGCCAGCGCGATCACGCGTTTGACGTGGGGCCCCCCATCTGCTGCGTTGCGAAACACGATCACATCGCCCCGCTGCACCTGCGCGCCCGTGGCCATTTTAGCCACAGCATAATCCCCAACCCAGAGCGTTGGC
>CAXNIF010000088.1:0-6839 GCA_964202345.1 Cypionkella sp. | reverse complement strand
TGCGCATTAAGCACGATTTCGGCCAAGCTGACGCTTTGGGCGGAGTCAACTTGCAAATTGGTCATAGCGCGATCAACAGCCGCCTCGGAAATCACCACGCTGCCGCCATAGCGCTGCGATACAACTTCGCGCCAAATAATGCCGGCGCTGACAAAATCGCGAAATGTTTCAGGCGCTATGCCTCTTTCGCCAATCAGCTGGATGAATTGCTCGGCATTAAGAGATCCGCGCGATGCAAATTCTTCCATCCCAGCGGTGACGGCTTCGGCAGATAACACAATCCCAAGACGTTTAGCCGCTTCGTTGCGCAAACGATCGTCGATCAGACCATTCATTGCCTCTTGTTCAACATCGCCTTGAAAACTCAGCAATTCCAAAAACTTTACTCTTTGCGACAATTCAAAGGCTGAAATCATATCGTTATTGACGAGTTTTACGGGGCGAAACACCGCTGGCTCTGCGTTTTGGGCCATTGCAGCGCCTGAGATGGCAAAGGATAACATCCCCGCCTGCACCAAAGTCATAAAGGCCATGATGACGCCCTGCGATTTCACATTTATGCTAGGCATATAGTCATGCTCCTGTATTACACCCACGGCCAAAACGTTTCCTATCCCCGACATTGTGACGCCGCGCCGCCCGTTTGGCCACCAAAACCCAATAGGGCCACCGAAAATCCAAATACCGTATTCGACTCTACATTAGAGGAGGTCGCAAAGTTACGCGAGAGGGAAACATCAAACTGCAAACATTCATTTTGATAGGATAACCCAGCGCCAGATTTTGAAAATATGTTGGCAACCGCATCATATCGCGCCGAGATACTGCTTTTCCAAGAATCGCTAAGGTTTTTTGTGGCCGATAGCGTGACTTCGCCAATATCCGAATCGCGTTCCTCAGCGCTGTCTTTTGGCGCAAAAAGATAAGCCATTGTCAGCGCGCTGCGCGGTTGCGCTATGGTGCCGCGCAATTCTACCTTGCGCAAATCACCTTGGGCAGTCACCAAATGGCGCATGGTCACATCAAACTGGCTTCCCATAGACAATTGCCCGGCCACCAACCAATCCGATTGTGCCAATGACAGACCGGAAGCATCCGCAAACTGCGCCGTCGTCGCCGCCGAGATAACGCGTCCCAGCACCAGCTGCCCTTGGCTGCCCGTTTGGTTTGAAAATGCGTAACGCAGTCCAAGATTTGCCCGATTGGCCGATTCTATTCGATCAGAGCCAAAGAACCTATTCATTGCGAAGAGGTTTCCTTCGTCAAATTCCACCAAGGCACTGTCTTCGTTAAACAGGCGCAGCGTAGCCTCGGGAGCCAAGACCAGTTGTGCGATGGGTTCAAGGATCTGCTGCGTGCCGTTTGTCGCGGTCTTGAACAATGGCCAGCGCAATTGCGCGCCAAAAGCGGCATTGTTGCGGGCATATTCGCCGGCATAAATGGCATCTTGCGCCACATAAGAGCGATCATGGCGCAGTGACAATTCGGCACTGGCCAGAACACCAAAAGGCAATACCATGCCTTTTTGCCAATCGGCGCGAAGGCCAAGCGCGCTGACATCGCGGCCATCTGCCGCCGTATCGTCATCTGGCCCGTCTAATGGATCGCTGGACGCGCGCTGACGATGCTGCCCGAAGATGGTCAATTGACCTTCGCCCATCTGTCCCAAATCAAAACGCTGGCTGCGGGTGAAATCGGATATCTGGCTTGGCTGCGTTATATTACTGTCTTGGCTGCGCACCGAATAGAAACCCAATATCCGCGACTGCACGAAAGCATCGCGGTCGGCACGATCCACTTGCAAAGACGTCACAAAGCGATCCTGCTCAGTTAATCCGTATCCGCTAAAGTAATCGGGATCACTGACAGTTTCAGCGCGCAACCGCAAAACATAATCATTTGGTAAATTAAAATTTCCGGTTGCCAAAACATAACCACGCAATAAACCTTTTAAAACTTCATCCTGAGAAAGGGCGCCGTTGATATTGATCATTCCCGTCCGATAGGCTTGCCTATATCGCATTTCTAAACTGCGAGTCCCCGAGGTGGTGAAATAGGGCGTCAGAAGAATATCTTTGCTACTTGAAACATTGATGAAATAGGGTGTTTTGATACCAAAACCCAAGGATGAGGATACTTCAACTTTGGGAACTAAAAACCCTGTTGCGCGGTCTAATGTTGGGTCGGGAAGCTGCAACTTTGGGAAATAAGCAACGGGGACACCACCAATACGAAACTGTGCTTTGTCAAAAAACAACATCTTTTGCTTTTCATCATGCACAATCCGCTTGGCGCGAATTTCCCACAATGGGGCTACACCGTTACAGACCGAACAAGATGAAGCTGCCGCATCATACATCGCATTAAATTGCCCATCTTCCCGCTGTAGGGCTGCCGCGGTTACTTGCAACTGGTTGTCAATAATGACCTGAGCCCCAACAATCAAACCACTCTTCAAATCATCGCTCAGCTCGGCTTGCGTCGCTAAAATGATAATCGAACTTCCATCGTCAATTTGAATGGGACCTTGAATGATTAACGTATTGCTTTTCCGATCATAGGTGATGCTTGATGCCGTCAACCTTTGTCCACGGTGAAAAACTTCTACATTTCCTGCGGCATATAACCTATCTTGTCCCGTTATTTGCAACAAATCTGCAATCAGCATCGCTTTTTCATCGGCGGCAAAAAGCGCAGAACCGGAAACCAAAAAGGCCAAAGCCATCAGGAACCGTGGGGCGGTTTTGGATCGCCTCATTTTTTTGGCTTTTCTGATCACCCTTCCTCCAAATGCAAAAGTAAAGTTACCGCCAACAATGAGGCCGCCACAAGAGGCCCCCAGGAGGCCAATTCCACGGGCAAATACCCATTTTGGCCAAAAACCTGCGCTATATTTCGCAAAAAGAAGAGGGCAAAGCCCAATAAAGTTGCAAAGATGACCATCTGAGCGCGGTTACCTGACCTTATATGGCGCATGGTGAACCCCGCCGCAATCAAAACCATGACAATCAAGGCCAAGGGCTTGGCCAATTCCGATTGGAACCAAACCCGAAAGGGAACCGCCGAAAATCCCGCGCTTTCCAGAGAATTGATGTATGCAGGCAAGGCATATATCGGAACAGAGTTTGGTTTTCCAAACCCAGATGAAATATCTTTCGGCGTGATCTGGGTTTCAATCCGCGTGCCGTCGCGCAAAGTTGACATGCCCAATTGGGGGTTTTCGTCGCGCAAGTCCCATTTCTTTGCCGAGTGTAACACCCACTCTTGCCCAATTAACTCAGCGCGCCCGGCCTCGATCCGGCTGATAGGAGTTCCCGTTTCATTAAAGGCCATGAAGGTAACATTTGAAATCGTCAATTTTTGAGCATCCAGACTTCGCGCGAAAATAATTGTTTGTTCGCGCGAATCGCCTTGACGCATCCATATACCCTTGGCCCCCAATGTTAATACAGCCGAAGGCTGCGCACGTCCTTTTTCGATGCTATATTGTGTCGCAGATACAGTAACCAATGGGTTCAACAACAGCAATGCAAATACGCCAACGATAAATGCGCCAAGGCAGGGCGCAATTAAAAATCTTAAGCCAGATTGCCCCGCCGCACGAATCGCAATGATTTCAGAAGATCGCGACATGGCTGTGAATAGCGAAATGGAGGCGATCAAAACCATGAGTGGAATAATCGAATAAAAATTTTCCAATTGGCCAAGTATTGATAAATAGGCCGCGCGATCAATGCCTTGATCCTCTTTTAACCCCCCCAACTCATCCACCATCCCGATGATCAGCAAGGCACATAGGGATATAAATGCCACCCGGGCAAACATATGAATAAAGCGAAAGAGATTATAGCGAAACAAAGTCATTATTTTGACGGCCTCGCTATGAATAAGTTCAACGACTTTACGAAACTTTTTTGCCCCTTTGTCCTTTGGCTGATCCGAACCAGAATTATGGTAAAGGCTATGCCAACAATGGGGGTAACATAGGCAAAAACCCATCCTCCATTTATTTTTGGACCTTGCGCTAATGCGGCGATATGGGTGGCATACATAATCAAAAGCAAACACGACGCCAATAAAATTTGCCACCAAATCCCTTGACGAGAGAAGCCCCCCAATAGCAAGGTGCAATAGCCGATCATGGCTGTAAGCCCTGTGCTGAGCGGCCAGCTGATGCGCTGATGGCCGCGATATTTTAGTTTGTCGGCCCGATCTGATCCATCATAGGCACTTGTCGGCGTGGCACTGATCAACTCTGCGGTGGAAAGCTCCGCAATAGATCGTTTGTCACCGCGATCATTCTTTATCAGCCCGGCAAGTGAATAGGTTAAATCAGCGAATTTGCTTACCGACAAAATTTCATCCGCGGAAGATTTTCTTTGCATAACACCTTCTAACATCAAGAGCTTTGGTTCGCCTTGATCATTCACCACAAAGGCACGCTGCGCTGAGTAGGTTTGGTGGAATGAATCCTCTCTCGTATCAGAAATGAAAATGTCGTCCAATTGCCCATCTTCGCTGATGGCGCGAATGTAAAGCACGATCCCGGGCGCAGGTTGTAAAAACTGACCTGCCTTAAGATATTTTGCCGTTGTGTTGCGGGATATTTCTGTTGATAGTTCGCGCCTTTGCGTTGCGGCAGCGGGCGCAAGTATATTGACGACAACTGCCGTAAAAAGGGCGACCATTATTCCAAAAAAGAAAGTGGGCCGAGACAAGCGCCAATAGGAAAAGCCAGTTGCTTGTAACACGACAAGTTCGCTGTCGTTTATAAGCCGATTGGCCACAAATATTGCTGCGCCAAATGCCGCCATGGGTGCGATTAATTCGATGATTGCGGGTATTGTCAGCAAGGACATTTGCAAAAACACCCAGACCGATTGGCCATCCCCAACCAAACTGTCCAAAAGGGCGATGGCCCTGTTGAGCCAGTAAATAGCCACAAGCACCAAGGCAGATAGGCCAAATACCCCCAGGAGCTGTGACAGAATGTAGCGGTCAATGCGTGCCAATGGGAAACTCAATTTCTTCTTGCGCCTTTAGCCAAGCCTTAAGCGCGTTGTTACCGCATTCTGGCCGATTGGAAAACTGCTATCTGGCATATTCCCTCCAGCTTGGTTAGCCTAAAGCGGAAAATTGCGCGATAGGCGCATAGCAGGAGATGACCATGGCACAGCCCGTATCCATTCGCTTTGATGCGCCTCACCTTTCGGAAATCGCTCGTTTTTCCGGGCGCTTGGTGATTTTGGCAGAGGGGGCGACGCCAAGCGGCGCTGCGGCGCGTATGGTGAACAAGATCACGCGCGGGTCTTTGGCAAAGGCGCTGGCGTCGGATAGCTATGCAAGGCTAAAGGCAGGCGAGAGCATCGATATGGCTTTCCCCGCTGGTATGGCGGCGCAAGCGGTGCAGATCGTGCATTTGCCCAAAAAGGCCACGCGGTTAGAGGCGCGGCGGGCGGGCGGGGCCATAGGGGCGGCTTTGACGGGTTATGGCGCCATGGTGATGGCGGAAAACCACCCGCAAGCGGGTGAGATTTCCCTTGGAATTGCTTTGCGCGCTTATGATTTTTCGGCCCATAAAACCAGCGCCCCCCAAGAATTTGGCACGGTGACCATGGCCGTCACACGGCCAGAGATACAGGCCAAGGCGGCGCAAGCTCATGCTGCCCTTGCAGAGGGGGTGTTGTTTACCCGCGATTTGGTGAACGAACCTGCCAATATACTGACCACAGATGATTTTGCCGCTCGGCTGGCGGCAATGCAAGAATTGGGCCTCGACATCGAGATACTTGACGAGGATCAGTTGGGGAAATTGGGGATGCGCGCGCTACTGGGCGTGGGGCAAGGATCGGACAGCCCCAGCAAAGTTGTGGTTATGCAATGGCGCGGCGGTGGTGAAGAAGCGCCGTTTGCGCTTGCCGGCAAGGGCGTTGTTTTTGATACGGGCGGAATTTCGATCAAACCTGCCGCCGGCATGGAAGACATGACGATGGATATGGGCGGGGCGGCCGTGGTGGCGGGCGTGATGCGCACGCTGGCCTTGCGCCGCGCCAAAGCCAATGTGGTTGGGCTGGTGGGTTTGGTGGAAAATATGCCCGATGGGCGCGCCCAGCGACCCGGTGACGTGGTGCGCTCGCTCAAGGGGGATACAATCGAAGTGATCAATACCGATGCCGAGGGGCGATTGGTCTTGGCCGATGTGCTTTGGTATGCGCAAGAGCGCTTTAAGCCCTGCGCGATGATTAACTTGGCAACTTTGACAGGGGCGATCATTGTGGCTTTGGGCCATGAAAACGCGGGTGTTTTTTCCAATGATGACCGTTTGGCAAGCGATTTTTTGCGCGCAGCCCAAGCCGAGGGCGAAGGCGCATGGCGCATGCCCATGGGGGCGGCCTATGATGAAAAGCTGAAATCGCGGGTGGCCGATATGGTCAATTCTTGCGGGCGCGATGGCGGCTCTATTACGGCGGCCCAGTTTTTGCGCCGTTTCGTGCGCGAAGACGTGCCGTGGTGCCATTTGGATATCGCGGGCGTGGCCAGCCTGAAAACTGCAGGCCCCCTTGCGCCCAAAGGGGCAACAGGCTGGGGCGTGGCGGCGCTGAACAGGTTGATTGCCGATAAGTTTGAGGGAAAGAACTAAGGGTTTCAATCCGACCACGTGCTGGACGAGAGGCCATATTTTGGCAAAAGCGCTTGCACCGCACGTATTTCTGCCGCACCAAGGCGCTATGTCTTTGGTGATGTTCTATCATTTGACCCGCTCCTCTGCCGCCAGCACCTTGCAGGCCCTATTGCCGCGCGCGTTGCAGGCAGGCTGGCGCGTTTTGTTGCGCGCAGAT
>CAXNIF010000087.1:0-6911 GCA_964202345.1 Cypionkella sp. | reverse complement strand
CGCCAAGTTCAGGTTGTCTTTGGTCAGCGGTGTTGGTGCCAGCAAAATGGCGTTCATTTCTACGCCCTTTTCGCCGCCCGAGAACTTGGCTGCACCTGGGATTGCGTCCAGCGCAACACCATCTGCCAAGGCCGACGCCACTTCACCAGCGATACGGCCCAGATCACGCACGTTCTTCCAAACCGAAACGGTCTGCGTGCCGCGTGCCACGCGGTTGATCGCTGCCAAGTCACCATCTTGGCCGCCGACTGGGATGTTCATCCCCTGTGCAGCCAAAGCAGCCACAGCGCCGCCAGCCATACCATCGTTTTGCGACAGAACAGCGTCAACAGCATTGCTGTTGGCGGTTAGGATCTGCTCCATGTTCTTTTGCGCATTCTCTGGCTTCCAACCATCGGTCGAAGCTTCGCCAACGATTTTGATCGTGCCGGCTTCAACGTCTGCGCCGATGACTTCCATCATGCCTTGCAGCAAGAAGCCAGCGTTTGGATCACCTGGGTCGCCCTTGATGATGGCATAGTTGCCGCTTGGCTGTGCCGCCTTGACGGTCTCTGCAATGATGCGGCCCACGCCCACGTTGTCAAAGGTAAGATAGAAGGTGCGGTCGTCTTCGATCAGACGATCATAGCCCAGAACCGGCACGCCTTCAGCAGCAGCCTTGTCGATTGCTGGCATGATCGCGTCTTTGTCCCAAGCGTTGATGATCAGAGCGTCAATGCCCTGTGCCAAAAGCGCTTCGATGTCGGTCAATTGCTTGGCCGAGGACGATTCGGCATCTGCCGACACGTATTCATTGCCTTGCGCTTCCAAAGCCGCTTTCAGCGCCGCTTCGTCAATTTTCCAGCGCTCTTCTTGGAACGAACCCCAAGATACACCAATTTTCTTGCCCTCTGCCAGCGCAGCCGACGAAAACCCAGTTGCGGCGATGACCGCAAGCAGAATTGCCTTACGCATGTAGTATCCTCCCTATGGATATGACCGCTAAAGCGGCCACCTCGACAGAATCGCCGAGACGTTTAGACCCTGCCGTGAATAATTTCAGTTGTCAAAATAAAAATTGCGGGCAATGCTGCTTTCGATGAAAGTTTTGGCAAAGTTTCGCTGCAATGCGGCAATTTCTTTGCTAAGGCGAAAGAAATCTTATCGAATTATACCCTTGGTTGCCACTTTTTTGTTCAAGGATCGAAATAATGCCGCCGCATATGCCAAAAGATGAGGCGCGTGACACCCAAAGTGGGGGGCCAAAAGGCGTTGGCCCGCTGATTCCCGCTTTGCCAGATTTGCTGCGCCCCCTGCGGCAACAAGTGTTTGATCGCGTGCGTGCGGCCGGGCAAATCGCAAGGGTGCAAGTGGCCAAAGAATTGGGGGTAAGCCCAGCCACCATCACCACCCTATCCTCTGATTTAATCGCAACTGGCCTGATTGAAGAAGTGGCCGGCGTGCGCGACACAGAGGGCGCGCGCAATGAAATCGGGCGCGGCCGGCCTGCGGTGTTGTTGGGGGTGCGGGCCAATTCGCATTTGGTTGCGGGCATGAAAGTGTCCGACCGTGAAAACAGCGCCGTGATTGTGGATTTTGCCGGCAATCTTATTGCCGATGAATGCTATCCGCATCCTTTGGGCGCGATGAGCCTGCCTGAGCTGCTAGATACGATGGCATCATTGCTTGACCGCGTTTGCGTCAAAGCTGGGATCACGCGCAGCGCCCTCACCGCTGTCGGCTTGGGCGTGCCCGGCTTTGTGGATATGGAACAGGGGATGGTGCTTTGGTCGTCCATTTTGAACCTGCGCAATGTGCCACTCGCCGCCGAAGCCGCGGCCCATCTGGGCATTCCCGTGCATATCGACAATGATGCCAATTTGGTCGCGCTGGCCGAATTGTGGTTCGGCGCAGGGCGTAGCATTTCCGATTTTGCCGTGGTGACGATGGAACATGGCGTGGGCATGGGCCTTGTGCTGAACCATCGCATCTATCGCGGCACGCAGCGCATGGGCATGGAGCTGGGCCATACCAAAGTGCAACTTGACGGGGCCCTGTGCCGCTGCGGCCAGCGCGGTTGTCTGGAAGCCTATATCGCCGATTACGCCCTTGCGCGCGAGGCGACAACAGCGCTGAATTGGGTGCATAAAGAGGGCCAATCCATGACAGTGCTGCTGGAAAGCCTGTATGACCAGGCCAAGGCAGGCAACACAATTGCCAAGTCCATCTTTCGCCGCGCGGGGCGCTATTTGGCGGTCGGCCTATCCAATGTCATCAATCTTTTTGACCCTGCCCTGATTATCCTATCCGGCGAACGTATGCGCTATGATTACCTTTATGCCGAAGAAACCTTGGCAGAAATGGAAAATCTGGTCATCGCCACTGGCCGCCCGCGCCTGCCCATCGAGATCCACGCTTGGGGCGATTTGCTCTGGGCCCATGGCGCGGCGGCGCTGGCCCTGTCGCAGACGACCGAGTCTATTTTGGCCAGTTTGGGGCGCGATATCGCCGCGCAATAGCGCCAAGCACCGTATCCGCCTAGGGGCTGAGCAATTTTTCATAAACGCCGCCCGTGCGCAGCGTAACCGTCACAGGCGCATCGGTGCGATTGCGCCAAAACCAGCCGTGATTGCCCGTAAATGCGGCGACCAATTCACCCGATGCTTGCGGCACGGCGCGGGCCGCCTCGTAACTGATCTTTTCCCCGCCACCATCACCGTGCAAATCAAAGTTTACCACGCCGCCATTCGCCGTCCATTCAAAACGGGCCACTTGGCCGTTTTGCATCGCCAGCTTCACCTCGATCCCTTCGCCGGGGTTAAGGGTATAGCTTGCCTCATCGCGCCATTCGGCGCTGGGCGGGGGGGCTGGCTCTGCCTCGGCTGGCGCAGGCGGGTCGGCAACAAGCGCTTGCTCTTGCGGCGCGCCAATAGTTGCGGCAATGACCGCAAGTTTTGCATCGATTTGATCCAACCTTTGCAAAACTTCGGCTGGAACGGGGGCAGCGTTTGGCGCGGGAACGGCTGCTGCGGCCGCAACCGCTGCTGCATCTGCCACAGCTTCGGCGGCCAATTGCTGCTTGATCTCGCCCATTTCCGTCAGCCCCGTCAGCGCGCCAATGCCCGTGGGGTCGATGCCATATTCGGCAGGCAACCAAAACAACACCAAAAGCGCCCCCGCCGACCCCGCCGCAACCAATGTCGAACGGATCAGTCCACCCTTCGTTGCAGCCATAGTCGGCAGCCCCCCCGCAGGGCGCGCATCTGCCCGCAAAGGGGTCTTCGCCGTCTCATATCGATTGTTCATCTTTTAGCCCTTTCCTTAGGCCACAAAATAGCCGGTGATCTGTAGCCCCATCAGGGCAAAACCAGCCACCATCATCAAAACATTCGCGCCATATGCCTGCCGCATAAAGGCGGGCCTTGCGCTCCAGTGGGACATCACCAGCAAAATCAGCCCAAGCGCGATCATTTGTCCAATCTCGACCCCCATGTTAAAGGCGATCAAATTGCCCAGCAGCCCATCGGGCGAAATCTCGTATTCTTGGATTTTGGTGGCAAGGCCAAAGCCATGCAGCAGGCCAAAGATCAGCGTCGCCGCCTTGGTATTGGGCTGCACCCCAAACCAAAGGCGAAAGGCGCCCAGATTATCCAGCGCCTTGTAAACCACTGAAAACGCAATAATCGCGTCAATGATATAGGCATTGATGGATATCGCCCACCAAACCCCTGCAACCATCGTCACCGAATGGCCCAGCGCAAAAATACTGACATAAGTGGCAATATCGCGGGCGCGATACAGAAAGAAAATCACCCCCGCCAAAAACAGCAAATGGTCATAGCCCGTGACCATATGCTTGGCCCCAAGATAGATAAAGGCAATGGGGCGAAAGCCTGTCACCTCTTGCACATAGCCCGCATCCCCTTCGGTGACGTTATGGGCAAGGGCCGCGCTGGCCAGCAAGAAGGCGGCGGCAAAAGCCCCGATGCCCATCCATGCGCGCCACATCGGGGCAAGGCGCGCTGGCCACGTAAAAATAAATCTCATTTCAAATCTTCCTTGACCGCCCCAAAGGTGGCCCCGTCTGCAAATCTCTGCCAAATCAATCTTGGCGCGCCTGCCGCACCTTAAACCCACCCCGCCAAATTTTCCACAATCACCGCCTCTAGCGCGGCGATATGGGCGGCATCATCGTTCAGGCAGGGGATATAGGTAAACACCTCGCCGCCCGCATGTTCAAAAGCCTCGGCAATCTCGCCGTTGATTTCCTCTAGCGTCTCGATGCAATCGGCCGAAAAGGCGGGGGCCATCACGGCGATACGCTTTTTGCCCGCTTTGGCAAGTTCCGCCACATGTTCCACCGTATAGGGCTTTAGCCATTCCTCACGCCCAAACACCGATTGGAAGGTCGTATCAATCCGCCCCTTTTCCCAGCCAAGTTCTTCACGCAGCAAGCGCGAAGTTTTGGCACATTGGCAGTGGTAGGGGTCGCCCTCCATCAAATATCGCTTGGGCATGCCGTGATAGCTGGCGACCAGCATATCAGGCACATGATCCAGCTTGGCATAGGCCGCGCGCACCGATTCTGCCAGCGCCTTGATATAGGCGGGATGTTCGAAATACTCGGCCACGGTGCGCACAGCGGGCTGGCGCTTTTCGCGGCGCAGCGCGGCGAAAAAGGCGTCATTGGCCGTGGCCGATGTTGCCCCGGCATAATGGGGGTATAGTGGAAAAAACAAAATCTTTTCACATCCCGCCGCCACCATCGCCTGCACCTTCGATTGCGTGGACGGGTTGCCATAGCGCATCGAGAAATCCACCATCACCTTATCGCCAAAACGCGCCTGCATCGCCCGCGCAATGGCGGCGGTTTGGTCTTTGGTAATGGTCAGCAGCGGGCTTTCGTTTTTCTCATGGTTCCAGATCAGCTTGTAATTGGCCCCCGAGGTAAAGGGCCGCTTGGTCAAAATCACCAATTGCAAGAGCGGTTGCCAAATCCAATCCGAAATATCCACAACCCGCTTGTCCGAGAGAAACTCGTTCAAATAGCGCCGCATTGACCAGTAATCATAGCCATCGGGCGTGCCCAAATTGGCCAACAGAACCCCAATTTTTGGCTGTTTCACGGCAGGGTGGTCTGGCTGGGCATGGGCAAGACGCCCCGTGCCTGGCATCACATCAGTCATAATCGCGTCCTTATGATTTTTCAGCAGATTTAGCCCAGGTGCGGGCTGCGTCAACCTTCCTTTTGTCGCAGCTTGGCATCTGGCCCCAAGGCATCTGCCAGCCGCATGGCCGCCGATCCCGGTTTTAGGGGTTTTTGCTGGCTGTCATGGGCGGCCCATCCTGTCAAGCAAACCACATCAAAACTGGCCGCGATCCGCCCATCTGCGCCGCCATAGGCCGCGCGGTAGATCTGCTCGGCCCGATCAAACAAGGCACGGCGGGCAAATCGGCGCGGGCGCGCGGCCAGCGCATTTGCCTCGCCAAAGCCGCGCAAATCGGTCATCAAATGATACAAATCGCGATAGCGCAAAACCTTGCTATAGCTGTCGGCCACGGGCAAAGCAAAACCCGCGCGTTGCAGCAAGGCGCCCAAATCGCGAATTTCGCCCATCGGCAAAACGCGCGGGGACAGCCCGCCCGACAGTTCGGCTTCGGCCTCTGCCAGGGCCGCGCGCAATTCATGCAGCGTCTGCCCCCCAAACATCAGCGCCATCACCAGCCCGTCAGGGCGCAGCGCGCGGCGGCATTGCACAAGCTGCCCGACAGGATCATTGGCCCAGTGCAGCGCCATCGCATGGATCACCAGATCAAAGCTGCCCTGCGTCAGCGCCAAGCGGTCGTCTGGGCGGATGATGCAGTCTGCCCTTCGGCTTTGATGCGCAAATCCCTGCCACAAATGCGGAAAATCGGTGACAATGGCGATATCGGTTAACGGCTTTTTAACCAGTTCCAGCCGATCTTGCACCTCGATGATGGCCTCTTGTTGCCACAGCATATCTTGCGCGCGGGCAATATTTTTCGCGCGCGCGGTCAGATCGACAAACTGGGGCAAAGGGGGCGATGTCATAGATTGGCAAAATAGGGGGCAACTTTGGGAATGCAAGCGATCATGCAGGCGATCTATCCGCCCCAATGCATCAGTTGCGGCGCAGGCGTTGTCAGTGATTTTGGCCTTTGCGCGGGGTGCTGGAAAGACACGCCCTTTATTGGCGGCACCATTTGCCAATGCTGCGGCGCGCCCTTGATGGGGCAAGCGGATGCGGCGGGCACAGCCTTGGACGGTCATGAACGCTGCGATGATTGCCTATCGCTGGCAAGGCCTTGGCTGCTTGGACGCGCCGCTTTGGTTTACAAAGACAATGGCCGCGCGCTGGTCTTGGCCCTCAAACACGGTGATCGGATGGACTTGGCGCGCCCTGCGGCGGGGTGGATGGCGCGGGCGGCGGCGGATATCTTGCGCCCCGATGTCTTGGTGGCCCCCATACCGCTGCATTGGACGCGCCTGTTCAAACGCCGTTACAATCAGGCCGCTTTGCTCTCGGCGCGGCTTGCCGGGCTGACAGGGCTAGAGCATTGCCCAGACCTATTAACCCGCGCGCGATCAACGGGCACCCAAGAGGGGCGCGGGCGCGATGGCCGTTTTGCCAATGTGCAAGGTGCCTTTCGGCCAACCAAATCTCAGCGCGCGCGCCTGAAGGGGCGTCACATTTTGCTGGTGGATGATGTAATGACCTCGGGCGCGACCTTTAGCGCCGCCAGTGAAACCTGCCTTGGCGCGGGGGCGGCCTCGGTGCGGGTTGTGGCGCTGGCGCGCGTTGTAAAAGACGCATAAATCCCTATATTGCGCCCATAGAAGGAATGGCGCATGGCCAATATATCGCCTGTCGCCCAAGGGAAATGCCATGAAATCTGTCGAAATCTACACC
>CAXNIF010000086.1:0-6943 GCA_964202345.1 Cypionkella sp. | reverse complement strand
AGCCCACGGGTTGGCGCAGCACATGGGCATGGGCGCGGTAGCGCATCATCGTGGTGAAATTGGGCAAGATGGTATTGTGCAGCAGCGCAACGCCAACAAAGCCGATCATCGGTTTGACCAGTAAAACCGCGAGCCCGACCAGTAGAATTTCTACGCCGTGATCGGCCATGATTTGCGCGGGCGCACCGCTGGCCAGAACATCAACAATGCGCCCCATATACCAAATCAGCGCCACTTCCAGCAGGGCATTGCTGGCCGAGATAGCCCCCGTCACCCAAAAAATCCGCCGAAACGGGCGCACATAATCGGCCAAAAAGGGCCACAGCCGCGCGGGCGGTGTGTTGGTGATCGAATAGGGCTGATAGGGGTCAATCAGGTTTTCGAAAAATTTGAACATGGCTGCCTTCCTCGCCCAGAATATACGCCGCAATCGCCAAAGGGAAAGGCTAGTTGCGCAATAGGTCTGGTTTTTGCGCGGTTAAATCACTGTCCAGCCATGTTTGCGTGGCACGCGCCAGCGCCGCGCCCAATTCTGCCCCCGCAAGGCGCGGCATGAAATCCGCCGCGCGGACGGGGCAAATCGCCTGCGCGCCGCGCTGCGCCTCTTGCGGCCAATTTGGCGGCATCTCTTGGCCAAAGACGGCGGCGCGCAGGGCCAAAATATCCCCAGCCATCGACGCGCCATAGCGCCATCCCAGCGCGGCAGGGCTGGACATCCCGCCCATTTCTGCGCGCAAAGTGCCAAGTGCGGCAGATTCGCGCCGATCCAATCGCAGGGCCGCCACGACATCTTGCCCGCCCAGCGCCGCCAATCGCGCCAGCCAATTGGGCGGCGCGTCCGATTGCAGATGCACCAGCGGCGCGACCAGCCGCATATCGGCGCCCGGCAAAACGCGGCTCAAAACCCCCGTTTGTGCCATCGCACCAAGGGCGGGCGCAGGGTTATCTGCGCCCAGAATTTTGCGCATTTCTTGGCCAATGCGTTCCTTAGATAGATGATCGAGCCCGCCCAGATGATCGGCAATCGCGGCCAGAACATCGGCATCAAAACCTTGGTCTTGATCGGCATAGACCGCATGAAAGCGAAAATAGCGCAAAATACGCAAGTAATCTTCGACAATGCGCGCCGCTGGCGCGCCGACAAAGCGCAGGCGGCCCGCGGCGATATCGGGCAGGCCGCCAACAGGATCGTGCACTGTGCCATCGGCGGCGACATAAAGCGCATTGATGGTAAAATCGCGCCTTGCGGCATCTTGGGCTATATCGGCATGAAACGCCACTTGGGCATGGCGACCATCGGCGGCGATATCGCGGCGAAAGGTGGTCACTTCATAGGAAAAATCGCCGCAGATCACCGTTACGGTGCCGTGATCTATCCCCGTGGGGATGACGCGAAACCCAAGATTTTGCGCAATGTCGGTGACAGTTTCAGGCGGGGCGTTGCTGGCCAAATCAACATCCGAAATCGGTTTTCCCATCAGCGTATTGCGCACACAGCCCCCCACGGCAAAGCTGGCAAAGCCCCGCGCGGATAGCCCCTGCATCAGGCGCTGCAACCCGTTTTCTTGTAACCAATCGGCGTTAATCTTCATCGCTTAGCCCTCGCGCCAAAGCATAGAGCACGCGCGCGGTGGCGCCCCAAATATAATAGGGCCCATAGGGACAAGTGTAAAAATAGCGCGGCTGGCCCCGCCATTGGCGGCTTTCGATGCGGTAATGGGTCAAGTTGCGCAAAAACGCGAAGGGCACGAAAAAGGCTTCGGCCACTTCGGCGCGGTCAATGTGCAAAATGGGCGCGTCTTGCACCACCCCCACAACGGGCGTCATGCGAAAGCCCGTGACAGTTTCGTGATCGGGCATATGACCCAAAATCGTAACTGTGGCGGGATTTAGGCCAATTTCCTCTTGCGCCTCGCGCAGGGCGGCGGCGGCGGGCGAAGGATCACCCGCCTCGACCTTGCCGCCGGGAAAGGAAATCTGCCCCGGGTGATGGGCCAAATGCGAAGCGCGCTTGGTCAAAATCACAGATAGGCCAGATGGGCGAGAGGCCAGCGCGACCAGCACCGCCGCAGGGCGCAGCACGGGCGCGGTAGGGCGCACGCTATCAGCGTTCAGGTCAAAATCAGACGAGCCCGCCGCAAGGCGCACCAAAACCCGCGCGATGTCGTCGATATCATGGGCCATCCGCCGCCCGCGCTGCCGCTTCGAAACCCAAGGTTTTTGGGTCAAACTCGTAATGTTTGCCGCAAAACTGGCAATCCGCCGTCACAACGCCTTGGGCGGTGGTCATGGTGGCAATGTCTTTGGCCGAATAAATCGACATCGCCTGTTCCACCTTTTGCGCCGAACAAGAGCAGCCAAACTGCACGGGCTGGACATCAAACACGCGGGGGTTTTCCTCGTGGAACAGCCGCACCAACAATTCGGTGGGCTGCACGCTGGGGCCAATCAATTCGATCTGCTCGACCGTGTCCAAAAGCGCATTGGCGCGTGTCCAGTTTTCGGCCTCTTCCCCGCCCAAGATATCGGCATGGGTCAGCAACCCCCCCTCGCCCGAGCCCGACTCGGCGGCCACCCCGCTGTGAGAGGCGGCGGGCATATGTTGCAGCATCACCCCGCCCGCGCGCCAACGCGGCCCCTCGCCCGCCATTTGATTTTTGCCAAACGACAACGAAAACCGCGTCGGGATTTGCTCTGATTGGGCAAAATATGTCTGCGCGCAATCGGCCAGCGATTCGCCCGCGATCGGGGTAAAGCCCTGATAGGGCTGCATATCTTGGCCTTGGTCAATCATCACGGCCATATAGCCCGACCCGATTTGCGAAAACGGCGGGGCGTCATGGTCTAGGGTTTGCGCATTATAGCTGGCATAGGCGCGAATACGGGCGGGGCTGCCATCCTCGTCGGGGCCGTAATAATCGGTGGCGATCAGACGCGCGGGGCCATTGCCACGAATTTGCAAGCTAAGCTTCCAGCGCAGTTTAACCGATTGGCCGATCAGCGCGGTCAAGATTGCCGCTTCTGCCACCAATGCCTCGATATTGGGCGGGTAATTGTGCTGGCGCAGCACATTGTCCAGCACCCCATCCAGCCGCGCCACGCGCCCCCGAATATCCGAACGATCCAATTGAAAGGGAAGAACGGTATCGTCCCACGCGATCTGCGATCCAAGTGTCATTGGTATTTCCTATTGTCGCCAGACTTGGCATAAGGTTGCTATATATAGCGCCTAGCCAGCAGCACCAAGGGGGCGATAGGGTGAAAAATATCGGGATCAAACGCTATGGCAAGCCGCCCGTTGCAGGGCAAGCCTATCGGCGCCGCGCGGGGGTTTACGCGGTGCTGTTTGATGGATCATCCGTCTTGTTGACACATCAGGCGCAGCCCTATCCGGAATATCAATTGCCCGGCGGCGGCATTGACGCAGGCGAAAGCCCCTTTGCAGCCCTGCACCGCGAAGCCTACGAGGAAACAGGCTGGCATATCGCGGGGCTGCGCCATATTGGCACCTATCGCCGTTTCACCTTTATGCCAGAATACAATCTTTTTGCCGAAAAGCTGTGCATGATTTTCTTGGCCCGCCCCGTGCGGCGCATGGGCCCGCCCAGCGAAGCAGGGCATCAGGCGGTTTGGGCCGATCCCGAAACGGCGGCGCAGATTTTGGCCAATGAGGGCGACCGCGCTATGCTAAAGCGGGCGCTGCGGCGCGCCTAGGGTCAGGACCCATGACCCTAGGGTCATAGTCGAAAATTAGGCCCGAAACATCATCGGTAAATTCACCGCCCTGCCGCCGTGTTTGCAAATCCCAGACCAAAGCCTCTAGCAAATCGGCGCTGGCAAGGGTTTGATTTTGCAATATTATTTTTGCCAGCCCCTCTTGCCCCAATTCTTGCCCGGATTCGTTTTCGCATTCTGTCACCCCGTCAGAGGCCAAAACCAACCTATCCCCCGCAGTTAGGACAAAAACCGTTTCGTCAAATTGCGCATGCGGTATCAATCCAATCGGCAGACCACCATCACCCAAGACCTGCTGCGCCCCATCCGCGCCCAAAATCATAGGGTGCGGGTGGCCCGCCTGCACCAAAATGCCAATGCCCGTTTCCAGATCAATTTGCGCATAGGCCATGGTGAAATATTGTTCGACCTGTAATTCATCCAGCATCAAATTGTTCAGCCGCGCGGCCACCTCGGCAGGGGGATAGGGGCTGTGCTGGCCGTTTTCGTCGCGGCGCAGGGCAATGTTTTGATCGGGCGCGCTGCCCGACAGCAGCCCCGCTAGGCGCGCCGTCATCATGGCCGAAGCCACCCCATGCCCCGACACATCCACGGCAAAAACAGCGATACGGCGATCATCAATGGCAAAGCTGCCAACCAAATCGCCGCCAACGTGGCCCGAGGGGCGCAACATCACATGCACCCGCCCTGCGCCGTAATCGGTCACTTTTTCGCGCACAAGGGCGAGTTGCAGCTTGCGCGCCTCGATCAAATCGCGGTCCAGCGAATCATAGACCTTTTGCAACTGCGCCAAGGTGGCCGAGACAAGGCTGTTCTTTTCAAACAGCTCTTCTTGCATCTGTAAAATACGTTCGCCCGCCCGCAACCTTGCGCGCAATTCGTCGCCGTTAAAGGGTTTGGTCAGAAAATCATCTGCCCCGCTTTCCAACCCATCGGCAACATCGGTTTTTTCCGATTTCGATGTAAGCAGCACGAAATAGCCGTATCGATCTTTGGCCAAGGCGCGGAATTGGCGGCAAAATTCCAGCCCGTCCATTTCAGGCATCACCCAATCTGATAGGATGATTTCAAACTTTTGCGCGCGGCAAAGCGCGAGGGCCGCCGCGCCAGAGCCCGCTTCGGTGACGTGATAGCCCCAACGCGCCAATTGCAGCCGCACCGCTGTGCGCTGCGCGCGCGAATCATCCACCACCAGCACCCGGCGCAAAGGGGCTGTGGATTTGGTGGGTTCGGCAGGTGATTCGGTTGTGATTTGCGGCAAAGCAGCCCCCTTTGCCGCCATATTCGGCGCAAGACTTTAACGGCGGGTGAAGCGTAAAATTTTTCATATTTCAACATATCGGCGCAACCAAGCCTTAACCGCAAAGCGCCATCATCAGACAAGCGGTTGGGGTGGGGTGACAATGATTGATTGGGATCGTGTTCAGCAGTTGCGCGACGAAATTGGCGCAGATGAATTTGCCGAAGTGGTCGCCCTGTTTCTTGACGAGGCAGATGATGTTCTGGCGCGGATCACGCCCGACGGCGGGCCAGTCCGCTTGCGGGATGATTGTCACTTCTTAAAGGGCGCGGCATTGAATTTGGGTTTTAAATCATTGGCCGCCCTATGCCAGTCGGCCGAACGCCGGGCGCGCGACGGGGATTGCGGCATTGATCTGAAAGAGCTGCGCAATTGTTACCAAGACTCGCGGCAAAACCTGCTTGCGGGCATGGCCGATTTGGCGGCCTAGATCAAAAACTCGGCCAGGGTTTCATCGTTGGTGATGTCGCGATAGGTGAAATTCGCGGCCAGAAGCTGGGTGGTCAATGCAGCAAAATTTTCGGGCGATTTGGTTTCTATACCAATAAGAACCGACCCGAAATTTCGCGCCGATTTCTTGAGATATTCGAACCGCGCAATGTCATCTTGTGGCCCCAGCATATTGAGAAATTCCTTCAGCGCGCCGGGCCGCTGCGGCATGCGTAAAATGAAATATTTTTTCAGCCCCGCATAACGCTGGGCGCGTTCTTTCACCTCCGGCAGGCGTTCAAAATCGAAATTGCCGCCCGATGTCACGCAAACCACTGTTTTGCCGCGCAGCCTTTCGCCCAGTTCGGCCAAGACATCCAGCGCCAAAGCGCCCGCTGGTTCCAAAACGATGCCTTCGACGTTCAGCATTTTCAGCATGGTCACGCAAATGCGGTCTTCGGGGGCCAGCAAAACCTGCGCAGGATTCGCCCAAGCCAAATGCGCAAAGGTTTTGTCGCCAATCCGCGCCACCGCCGCGCCATCGACAAAGCTGTTCACACTGGGCAGCGTCTCGGGCCGCCCGGCACGCAAAGCCGCCGTCAAACTGGCCCCGCCCACCGGTTCCACAAAAATAAATTCGGTTTTCGGGGACATCTCGCGCAGATAGCGCGTCACCCCCGCCGACAGCCCGCCGCCGCCTACGGGTAAAATCACCAAATCGGGCGCACGACCCATTTGATCTAAAATCTCGACAGCGACTGTGGCCTGCCCTTCGATCACATCATCATCGTCAAAGGGTGAGAGAAAATGCGCGCCCTGCTCTGTGCAATAGCTTTGCGCGGCCTTGAGTGTCTGGTCAAAGTAATCACCCGTCAGCACAATTTCGACGCTAGCGCCGCCAAAGGCGCGGGTTTTATCGACCTTTTGCTGCGGCGTGGTCACGGGCATAAAGATCACGCCTTTCACGCCAAAATGACTGCAGGCAAAGGCCACGCCTTGGGCGTGATTGCCCGCAGAGGCGCAAACGAAAACGCCCAAATCAGGGCGATGGGCGCGCAACTTGCGCATGGCGGTAAAGGCGCCGCGCAGTTTATAGCTGCGCACGGGGGTCAAATCTTCACGCTTTAGCAAAATATCCGCGCCATATTGCTGCGAAAGTTGCACATTTTGCTGAAGTGGCGTGCGCGGGAACAACGCCCGCAACGCGCGGGTGCTGTCTTGGGCTGCGGCGATAAAATCCGATGACATCATGGAAAATGCGCGCTTGCGGTCTGTGCCGGGAAAAATACCGCGCCAAAATGTGATTTAAACATGCTCGCCTCCCCGCGATTCGCCCACCCATTGGGCAGGCGAACAATTTGCCCCCACCTTGCCCTTATCCACGTTTATGGGTAATCGCGGGCAAGCGCAAACGGAGGCACCCATGTCCGCACCCAAAAAAGTTGTCCTTGCCTATTCGGGGGGTCTTGATACCTCGAT
>CAXNIF010000085.1:0-6965 GCA_964202345.1 Cypionkella sp. | reverse complement strand
CAACTGCGCTGCGGCCACTGATAGGCGGTTAATCAATGCGCCAAAAGCAAAAACCATGATCAAGGGCGCGAACATCACAACCCATTTCAAAGGCGTGGCAAAAATTGCGTTGAGCAGCGTCTCATTCGTGCCAACGCCCCAAGCAACTGCGCCAGTCAGCAGCATGCCCACGGACATAAGCCCGTATACTTTGTTCATATGGGCGCGCAGCCCTTCGTCAATCTCGGCGGTCCGGGCGCCCGCGCCGATTGTCCGGATCGTCTGATATTCAGCCATAAAAGCCTCCAAAGAGTGGGGGCGCAAAATGCGCCTTATGGCGGATATATTGGCATGGTTGGGCCGTGATTCAAGAACTAACTTTGCAAAAAATATCTGGGGGCCAATGGGGGCGAGGCCAGGATTGGCGGGCCAGCTATAGGGTAATCACAACTTTGCCAGTGGCAGTGCGGTTTTGCAGCGCGGCCAAGCCCTCGGGCGCGCGGTCAAAAGGTAAGGTCAGACCGATATGAGGGTGAAGGTCGCCCGCTGCGATCCAACCGAGAACTTGGGTGAGGCTTTGCGTCAAAATTTTCGGCGCGAATCTTAAATATCCGCCCCAATAGAGCCCCATGACAGAGAGATTCTTGACCAGCAGCAGATTGGCAGGGATTTGCGGCACTTCGCCCCCAGCAAAGCCAATGGTTAACAAACGACCCTCGGGGCGGGTGGCGGATAATGCGGCCATAAAGTCAGGCCCTCCCACGGCATCATATACCACATCCACCCCGCCCGCCGCTTTGAAGGCAGCTTTCAAATCAGGGGTGGTGCTGTCAATGGTCACATCGGCACCAGCAGCCTTTGCCACGGCCAATCGATCAGCGCCGCGCGCCACAGCAATCACTTTTGCCCCCATTTTGCGGCCAATTTCCACGGCCGTCAGGCCAACGCCACCCGCCGCGCCCAGCACCAAAAGGGTCTCTCCAGCTTGCAGCCGCGCCTTATGATCTAGCGCCAAATGCGATGTTCCATATGCAATTTGAAATCCTGCCCCAGTGGCATCATTCACTTGGTCGGGCAAAAGGATCAGCCGATCCACTGGGGCTACTGCCCATGGCGCCAGACCACCTTGGCCAAGCATCACGGCCACGCGCGCGCCAATGGCAGGGCCGGGCGTTTCTGGCCCCAGCGCTGCCACAACGCCCGATATCTCCATTCCCTGAGTGAACGGCAATGCTGGGCGCTCTTGGTAGCGGCCCAGTTGCATCAGCAAATCGGCATGGTTCAAGCCACAAGCTTTTACAGCAATCAAAGCCTCGCCCTTTGCTGGAACGGGGCGCGGCACCTGTGCCAAAACGCAGCCAGCCCCTAGGGTTTGCACTTGCCATGCTTGCATCAATTGCGACATTTGGGCGGCCTTCCTTCCCATTTTTCCCAGATCGCTTGGTCTTTTTGGCGCGCGGCGATGGCGCGACTGACGGGTGACCGGGGCGAATCACTTTTGGCTTGTGCCTCACGTTATTGTGAAGGCGCGGGCGAAAAAAGTGCGTTATCTTTTGAGCGGGGCAACCTTAATGCTTGTGGCGCAAACTTTCGCCCAAGTAGCAAATATAATTTGCACTATACTTTTACGACTTTGGACTTGCTCCAAGGGGCTCGTATCCTGTATGATATAAAAATATATCCTAATTTAACCATTTATCCACCAAATCATAGGCATTCCATGCGGAAGGGCATCTGGATATTTGCGCCACTTAGGGGCTTATCGTATCACATGTTTTTTTCGACAGATCGGACTAACTGATGAAACATCCAGTAGACATTCATGTGGGCAAACGCATTCGTCATCGTCGCTGGATGATTGGGATGACCCAGCAGCAGCTTGCAGATAAAGTTGGGATTAAATTTCAACAAATTCAAAAGTATGAAACGGGCATGAATCGCGTCTCCGCCTCTCGGCTTTGGGACATCGCCGAAACTTTGGGCGTTGAAATTTCGTTCTTCTTTGAGGGTTTGTCAGAAAACGCTGCCACAACCCCTGCACGGGCAGATATTTTGGCCGACAAAGAGGCGTTGGATCTTGTCCGCTCATATTACGCGATCCCAGAGGCGCAGCGCCGCCGCCTGTTTGATCTGGCACGGGTGCTGTCCGAAGCCGCATAAGCTGGTGCCGCTCACCCTTGACCCAACAGCCCCTGCCGCATATCCGCGTGCAGGGGTTTTTTATGGCGAGGCGGGGCGACATGTGGACGCAAAAGTTGCAAAAAGAGATCATGGATACAGCCCATGCTTTGGCTGATGCTGCACGTGTCGCAACCTTGCAGCATTTTCGCAGCAAAGGGCTAAGTGCCGATAATAAAGAATCCTTGCGTTTTGACCCCGTGACGGTTGCCGATCGGCAGGCCGAGGAAAGCATGCGCGCCTTGTTGGCGATTCGCCGCCCAGATGATGGCATCTTGGGTGAGGAATATGGCGCAAAGTCAGGCACGTCGGGGCTGACGTGGATATTAGATCCCATTGATGGAACGCGGGGATATTTGTCGGGAACGCCCACTTGGGGTGTTTTGATTGCGCTCAGTGATCAGACGGGGCCACTTTTTGGCATCATCGATCAACCCTTTATCGGCGAGCGCTTTGAAGGCGGCTTTGGCTTGGCGCAAACCTATGGCCCCTTGGGGCATCGCGCGCTAAAAACGCGTCCTGCACGGCCCCTGCGCGAGGCGATTTTGTTCACCACTTTCCCCGAAGTCGGCGCGCCGCATGAGGGCGAAGCTTTTGCTCGCGTCGCAAAGCAGGCCAAGCTCACGCGCTATGGCACTGATTGCTACGCCTATGCCTTGGTGGCGGCAGGGCATATCGATTTGGTGATCGAGGCGGGGCTGCAAGCCTATGATGTGGCCGCGCCTATCGCTGTCATTCAAGCGGCGGGCGGCATTGTGACCAATTGGCAAGGTGGCCCCGCGCATCAGGGCGGGCAGATTATTGCCGCCGCCAATGACGCCATTCACGCCGAGGCGATGGCTTGGCTAAATCGCCCATCGGGGGCACTGTGAAAAAGATTGTCGTGGCATCTTGCTTGGCATTGCAGCCTGGCCGATTTTGCCAAAAATAATCCGACGACACGGCCAAGCGACTGGGCGCATTTTCTGCGCTGTCATCGCAAAGACGTTGGCTTTGCACAGCCCTACCTTGACGCGCCGCACGCCCTTTGCCCGTTGACCATTTCACCCGCCTTGGCTAGGCCTAGGCTTTGCATATGAAAGATGCATCATGATTCCTGCCGTATTGCCGACCTATAACCGCGCGCCCTTGGCTTTTGTATCGGGGCAGGGCTCTTGGCTCATGACCGAGGATGGCGCGCGCTACCTCGACCTTGGTGCTGGCATTGCGGTAAATGCGCTGGGCCATGCCCATCCTGCCCTCGTGGCAGCGCTGACGGCGCAGGCCGGGCGACTTTGGCATGTTTCCAATCTCTATCAGATTCCTCAACAGGAAAAACTGGCCCAGATGTTGGTGGATCAAACCTTTGCGGACTCGGTATTTTTCACAAATTCTGGCACCGAGGCGGCAGAACTTGCCATCAAAATGGCGCGCAAATTCCACGATCAAAACGGCCAAGCCGCGCGCACACAGATCATCACTTTTGAAGGCGCGTTTCATGGCCGCTCGACGGGGGCCATTGCGGCGGCGGGATCGGAAAAAATGGTCAAAGGCTTTGGCCCGCTGATGCCAGGCTTTACCCAAATCAAATGGGCCGATCATGACGCCTTGCGCGCCGCGATCACCGAACAGACCTGCGCCGTGCTGATCGAACCCATTCAGGGTGAAGGCGGCATTCGCCCTGTGCCCGACCAATGCCTGAAAGGCCTGCGCGATTTGTGCGATTCAACGGGCACTTTGCTGATCTTTGACGAGGTGCAATGCGGCATGGGCCGCACGGGCCGTCTATTTGCCCATGAATGGGCAGGCGTTTCCCCCGATATCATGATGGTCGCCAAGGGCATCGGCGGCGGCTTTCCTTTGGGCGCGGTGCTGGCGACAGAAGCTGCGGCCATTGGTATGGTGGCAGGAACACATGGATCGACCTACGGCGGCAATCCTTTGGCCTGCGCGGTGGGCGCAGCGGTGCTTGATATTGTGGGGCGCGATGGTTTCTTGGCTGAAGTTGGCCGCAAAGGCGCGCTTTTTGCGCAAGGGCTGGAAAGTCTTGTCGCCCGCCATCCTAAGGTGTTCCAAGCGGTGCGCGGCCAAGGGCTGATTTTGGGCCTCAAATGCGTGGCCGCCAATACCGAAGTTGTGAAAGCCGCCTATGGCCAAAACTTGCTTACAGTGCCCGCTGCTGACAATGTTTTGCGCCTCTTGCCTGCGCTCAATATCGAAGAGGCCGATATCTTCGAAGCTCTTGCCCGCCTAGACCGCACGGCAATTGCCTTAACATGATCGCGCTTTTCTTCTCTTTTCAAATATCCTCGGGGGTCTGGGGGTGCGAGCACCCCCAGCATCAATGTAGCAGGCCAAAACGATGAAGCATTTCTTAGATATCCACCAAACAGACAGCGTTCAATTGCGCGCCATGATGGACAAGGCACATGCGATGAAGGCCGCGCGCCATGGTCGCCCCAAAGGCCAAGCAGATGACGATCAGCCGCTGGCGGGCCGTATGGTTGCGTTGATTTTCGAAAAACCCTCGACTCGCACGCGCGTTTCCTTTGATGTGGGCGTGCGACAGATGGGCGGGCAGACGATGGTGCTTTCGGGCCGCGAAATGCAACTGGGCCACGGCGAAACCATTGCCGATACCGCGCGCGTTTTGTCGCGCTATGTCGATCTGATCATGATCCGCACTTTTGAAGAGGCCACACTTTTGGAAATGGCCGAACACGCCACGGTGCCGGTGATCAACGGCCTGACCAACCGCACCCATCCCTGCCAGATTATGGCCGATGTCATGACCTATGAAGAACACCGCGGCCCGATTGCGGGCAAAAAGGTGGTCTGGGCTGGGGATGGCAATAATGTCTGCGCGTCGTTTCTACATGCCGCTGGTCAGTTTGGGTTTGACTTCACCTTCACTGGCCCCCAGCCACTGGATCCTGAATCCGCCTTCATCGAGTTCGCCCGCCAAAAGGGCAGCCAAGTGTTGATCGAACGCGATCCCGCATTGGCCGTGCAAGGCGCGGATTTGGTGGTAACGGACACTTGGGTATCCATGCACGATCCCGAATCCGCCAAAGAACGCCGCCATAACCAATTGCGCGGCTATCAGGTGAACGAGGCGCTTATGGCCCGCGCCAAACCAGATGCCTTGTTCATGCATTGCCTACCCGCCCATCGCAATGACGAGGTGACGTCGGCAGTCATGGACGGGCCCCATTCCGTGGTATTCGACGAGGCCGAAAACCGCCTGCACGCGCAAAAGGCGGTGATGCGCTGGTGTTTGGGTGTATAAGGCCCCACAATCAAAGGAGATTCCATGCAAAACCCTGTCCCCTTCTTCATCCACTCGCTGACCGCCCTGTCCAATTGCCTCGCCAAGGCCGAAGCCTTTGCCGAGGCAAAGCGCCTGAAACCCGATGTCATCCCAAACCTGCGCCTTGTGGCCGATATGTTCCCCTTGGCCCGCCAAGTGATGATCGCGACCGATCACGCCAAAGGCGCGCCCGCGCGGCTTGCGGGGATGGATGTTCCTAAATTTGAAGATACCGAAACCACGCTGGAAGAACTGGGCGCGCGTATCCAGAAAACCATCGATTTTCTGAAAACCATCCCCGAAAACGCTTTTGACGGGGCCGAGGCGCGGACGATCACCATCAAGGCTGGCCCACGCGAGTTGACCTTTCCCGCGCTGCAATACTATCACAGCTATGCCATCCCGAATTTCTATTTTCACATGACCACCGCCTATAATATTTTGCGCAGCAATGGCGTTGAAATTGGCAAAGTTGATTTTTTAGGCGCTTAGGCTAAGGCGCTTAGGCTGGGGGCGGCTTGCTCGAAGGTTGGGCGCGCCGGCCCTGCCGGCTAACCCTTTTGCAAAAGATCCGCCGCTGCCGCGCGCGTTGCCATCAGCGCGACCAAAACCAGCATTATCGCCAGCGTCAGATATGTGGCGCGAAATCCGATAATTTCGGCAATAAACCCAATGCTGGAGGGGGCAATTAAAATGCCCGCATAGCCGACCATGGTGACAGTGGAAATACCCACTCCTTGCGGCAATCCCGCCCTATTACCTGCGGCGGAAAACAAGATTGGCACCATATTTGCCACGCCCAAGCCCGCCAAAGCAAAGCCGGCAATGGCCATGGAAGGCGTGGGGGCAAGCCCCCCCATCGCCAGCCCCGCTGCGCCCAATAGTGCCGAAAGACGCAGCGTCTTTACCGCGCCATATTGATTGCGCAGCCGATCCCCCGCAAAACGCATCACCGCCATCGTGCCCGCAAAAAAGGCAAAACCAAGGCCAGAGGCAAATACCCCTGCACCCAATTCTTTGGAGAGGTAAATCGCCGCCCAATCCAGCACCGCGCCCTCTGGCACCATAGAAAACAGGGCCATCGCGCCCAAAACCCATAAACCAGCGTCCCGTGCAATCAGTTTGGTCTTTGGGCTTTTTCGGCCAGATACGGCGATAGCGGGCGAATCTTTTAGCAAAAAGGGCAGGGCGAAAAGCACCATCAGCATCGAGACGCCTGCCACGATTAGCGATTGCCTTTCCGGCCCAATTTCCACGATCAGCCATGATCCGCCAATACCGCCGATAAATCCGCCAAGGCTCCAAAACCCATGGCTCGAGGACATAATCGCGCGGTGCAGGCGGCGCTCGATAAGGACAGCATTGGCGTTCATCGCCACATCCATTGACCCGATCACCGCACCCATGATCATCATCGCTGCGGCCAACATCCAAAGATTTTGGGAAAAGACCACCAGTGCCAAACTGGGGGTGGCGGCCAAGGCGAAAATCGTGGCGATCCGCGCCGAGCCATGTGCCG
>CAXNIF010000084.1:0-7006 GCA_964202345.1 Cypionkella sp. | reverse complement strand
GACGCGCCCGCCCCGTGGGGGCGGTTCGGGCGCGGAAAAATCGGCTTTGGGCCGATTTTTCAAAAGGGAAACCCGCGCCGAGTATGAACTCGCGCGGGTTTTGCTTTGCTGTCAATCGCAGCTTACGCACGCGCCGCCATCGTCGCCTTGGCCCACCAGACCAGATCATCCAGCGCGGCCTTGGCCGAAGGCAGGATCGCTCCCTCGATATCGGCCAAATTGCCCGATCCGCCCATATGGGGATGCACGCGCCAAAAATCGCCGCCGCCGATGTGGACGATGTTGCGGGTGGAGACCATCTGCAACTCTGCGCCGATGCCGCGCAAATGCTCGACCGCGCGCGCGCCGCCCATCGACCCGTAGGCAATGGCGGTGAACGGCTTTTTCGCCCATTCAACATAGGCCTGATCCAGCGCATTTTTCAAAGCTGCTGTGACCGAATGGTTGTATTCGGCCACGGTGAAAATATAGCCGTCAAATTCGGCAATCTTTTTCTGCCACGCCTGCGCTTGCGGGCTGGACGACGGCACATAGGCATTGGAGGCGGGCTCGTCGAACAAAGGTAGATTGAAATCGCGCAAATCGACCAATTCTACGCTGATGTCATCGCGCGCCTGCGCCTGCGCCAGCATCCACTGGGCGAACATGTCAGCCACCCGCGCGCCGCGGGTCGAGGTGATGATAAGGGCGATTTTGGGTTTAGACATCTGGACACTCCAACAAGGTTAACGGTTGGCTTGCATATGCGCCCCAACCCCTCATTGGGCAATGACGCGCAAGCGCGCGTATTTTGTGCGCAAATGAACAGAAGGCCCCGCCTTCGCCGCCTCTTGCCGATTTGCGCCCTAAATGATCTAACATAAGGATGAGCAAACCATCAGATAACCCCGCCGATCCGTTCAAAAAGGCGCTTGCGGATGCAACCCGCACGCTGGCCGAAGATTTTGACATGACTGTCACCTATTCAGTTGACCCTGCCGGGATGAACAGCGAAGGGATTCGCCTGCCGCAAGTCAGCCGCCGCATGAGCCAAGGCGAAATCATGCTGGCGCGCGGCACGGCCGATGCCATTGCCCTGAAACGCAAATTTCACAGCGAAAGCGTGGCGGCGCGTTATGCGCCATCTGGCCCCCTTGCGCGGGAAATTTTCGAGGCGATGGAAACCGCCCGCTGCGAAGCGATGGGCGCGCGCATGATGCCCGGCACGGCGGGAAATATTGACGCCAAAATCGCCCATGAGGCCGAACGCAAAGCCTATAGCGCGGTCACCAAGGCCGAAGATGCGCCGCTTTCGGTGGCGGCGGGTTACCTCGTGCGCCATCTGGCCACAGGCCGCCCGATGCCCGCGGGGGCCGATAACATCATGGAAATATGGCGCGAACATATCGAAAGTTTGGCAGGCAAGGCGCTGGATAACATAGATCATGTTTTGTCCGACCAAGCCGCCTTTGCGCGCCTTGCGCGGCAGGTGATTTCCGACATCGGATATGGCGATCAAATCGGCGATGATCCCGACCGCGCCGATGAGGATGAGGCGGGCGATCAAGCCGAAGAAAACCCAGATCAACCCGAAGCCGAAAACACCGAACCCGAAGATCAAAACCAAGACGAGGCCGAAGCCGAACGCAGCCAAGAAGATCAAGAAGACCCGCAACAGGCCGAAATCTCGATGGAAGATCAGGCCGAGATGCAAGAGGGCGAAGAAGCCGAAATGCCCGAAGGCGAGGCCCCGCTAGAGCCGCCCGCGCCCGCGCCCTATTCGGATGCCGATCCGAATTACACTGTTTTTACAACTGCTTTCGATGAAGAAATCCGCGCCGAAGATTTGGCCGAACCCGCCGAATTGGAACGCTTGCGCGCCTATTTGGATCAACAGCTTGAACCGCTAAAGGGCGCGGTGTCACGCCTTGCCAACAAATTGCAGCGCCGCTTGCAAGCCCAGCAAAACCGATCTTGGCTGTTTGATTTGGAAGAGGGCACGCTGGACGCGGGCCGACTGGCCCGCGTGGTGGCCAGCCCGACAACGCCGCTGTCGTTCAAGATGGAAAAAGACACCGAATTTCGCGACACCTGCGTGACGCTGCTGTTGGACAATTCAGGATCCATGCGCGGGCGGCCCATTTCCATTGCCGCGATCTGCGCCGATGTTTTGGCCCGCACCTTGGAACGCTGCGGGGTCAAAGTCGAGATTTTGGGCTTTACCACCCGCGCCTGGAAAGGCGGGCAATCGCGCGAGCGCTGGCTGGCCGATGGCCGCGCCCAAGGGCCAGGACGGCTCAATGACCTGCGACATATCATCTATAAATCCGCCGATGCCCCGTGGCGGCGGGTGCGGCCCAATTTGGGGCTGATGATGAAAGAGGGCTTGCTTAAGGAAAATATCGACGGCGAGGCGCTGGAATGGGCGCATCGGCGCATCATGGCGCGGGGCGAGGCGCGCAAAATCTTGATGGTGATTTCGGACGGCGCGCCCGTTGATGACAGCACCTTATCGGTCAACCCTGCCAATTTTCTGGAAAAGCATTTGCGCGATGTGATCGCTATGGTGCAGCGCCGCCGCGCTGTGGAATTGATCGCGATTGGCATCGGCCATGACGTGACGCGCTATTACGAGCGCGCGGTGACCATCACCGATGTCGAGCAATTGGCAGGCGCCATCACGGAGCAATTGGCAGGGCTTTTCGAAGCCGATGCGCGCAAACGCGCGCGGGCGATGGGGCAAAACGGCCATTCCAGCACATTGCGGCGGGCGGGATAGCGGCGGGGCTGCAACGGGGGTTTCACACCCCCGCGCCTGCGCCCAAGGCGCAGGCTACCCCCGTGGGATATTTGCCAAGAGAAGAAAGGCGCGCGGGCTTGTGAAGGGCGCGTTTGGCTGCGAGATTGGCGCAAAATCAGCCGATGAGGACAGCCCATGTTGCAACAATTCGACACCCATGCAGCGCCAGAACATGGCCCAGCGCGACTGGCCCTGCTGCGCGCGCAGATCGCGGCGGCGGGGCTAGAGGGCTATATCGTGCCGCGCGCCGATGTCCATCAAGGCGAATATGTGGCGGCACGGGATGCCCGTTTGGAATGGCTGACGGGGTTCACGGGCAGCGCCGGATTTTGCGTGGTCCTGCCCGAAATGGCGGGGGTTTTCATCGATGGGCGCTATCGCACCCAAGTGAAGGGGGAGGTTGATCTTGGGCATTTCACCCCGGTCAATTGGCCAGAAACCCAAGCGGGTCCCTGGATCGGGCAACAGCTTTTGGCGGGAAAAATTGGCTTTGACCCTTGGCTGCATTGCCGCGACGAGATTGCCAAGATCGACGCGGCGCTGGCTGGCAGCGCGGTGGCTCTGGTGCCTTGCGCCAATTTGATCGACCGCATTTGGGATGACCGCCCGCCCGCCCCCATGGGACGTGTTTTTGTCCATGAGGCGGCCCATGCGGGGCAAAGCCATGGCGATAAATGCGGGCAATTGGCGCAACTTTGCCAATCGGCAGGCCATCGCGCGGCGCTGATCACTTTGCCCGATTCCATCTGCTGGCTGCTGAACATTCGCGGCGCAGATGTGCCGCGCAACCCCGTGCTGCAAGGCTTTGCCATTTTGCACGACACGGGGCGAGTTGATCTTTTTGCAGATAGGGGCAAGTTTGATGCCGCAACGCTCGCGCATTTGGGCGCGGGGGTATCTTTGTATCCGCAGGGCGATTTTGCCGCCGCCGTTGCAGCTTTGACGGGCCCTGTGCGGCTGGACCCAGCAACCGCCCCCCTTGCGCTGGTGCATATTCTGCAAGAGGCGGGGGCCGAGGTCGCCTTTGCCGATGACCCCTGCAGATACCCCAAAGCGCGAAAAAACGCGGCCGAGATTGCAGGGATGCGCGCGGCCCATCTGCGCGATGGCGCGGCCGTTGTCGAGTTTTTGACCTGGCTGGACAAGGCGAAGGGCAACCCTGATTTAACAGAAATTGACGTGGTGCGCGCGCTAGAGGGCTATCGGCGCGCCACAAATGCGCTGCATGATATTAGTTTTGACACGATCTGCGGCGCGGGGCCAAATGGCGCCATTATGCATTACCGCGTGAGCGAGCAAAGCAACCGCGCCATTGGCACAGATGGGCTTTTGCTGGTGGACAGCGGCGGGCAATACAAAGACGGCACGACCGACATCACCCGCACTGTGGCCGTGGGCGAGGCGCGCGATGATGCCCGCAGTTGCTACACGCAGGTGCTGCAAGGGTTGATTGCCATATCGCGCGCGCGCTGGCCTGCTGGGCTTGCGGGGCGGGATTTGGATGCGCTGGCGCGCGCGGCTTTGTGGCAGGCGGGGCGCGACTATGACCATGGGACGGGCCATGGGGTGGGGGCGTTTTTATCGGTGCATGAAGGGCCGCAGCGGATTTCGCGGATTTCGGAGGTGCCGTTGCAAGTGGGCATGATCTTGTCCAATGAACCCGGCTATTACCGCGAGGGAGAGTTTGGCATTCGGCTGGAAAACCTGATCGTGGTGCAGCCTGCGCCCGATGTGGCGGGCGGCGATGCGGGGCGGGCGCAGCTTTGTTTTGAAACCCTGACCTTTGTCCCTTTTGATCGCGGATTGATCGATGAAGGCGCGCTGTCGCGCGGGGATCGCGATTGGCTCAACACCTATCATGCGCAGGTTTTGGATCGGTTGAAAGATCGGCTTTCGGCGCCCGCGCTGGCATGGTGCCAGAAAGCCTGCGCGCCGCTTTAGGCGCACAAAGGCAAAACAAAGCGCGCCGATTTCGGCGCGCGGCGACAAAAATGCTGCATCAGGCCGCTGCCGCCGACTCGCGGATGCGCTGCACCATGGCGCGCAGGCCATTGGAACGCTGCGATGACAAATGCTCGGTCAGCCCAAGGCGCGCCATTTGGGCCGGCGCGTCGATAGCCGCCACGCCGTGCAATGGCAGGCCCGAATAAAGCGCATGCAGCACCGCAATCAACCCGCGCACGATTTGCGCGTCAGATTCTCCTTGAAAATCAAAAAGCTCTCCCTTGGGGATGGGACGTAGCCACACCGAAGAGGCGCAGCCCTGCACCTTTAGCGCGGGCACCTTATAGGCGTCATCCAGTGGCGGCATGGCGCGGCCAATTTCGATGATATGGCGATAGCGATCTTCCCAATCATCCAGAAACGCAAAGGTTTCCACCAATTCTTCAAAGGCAGGGGTGGGCATGGCGATCTCCTTTGGGCATCATCTAGGGGTGCGCTGGGCCTGTGTCCAGTGCGGCAAGGCTTTTCAAGGGCAAACATATCGGTTAGCCCTGTGGAAACAGATAGGAATCGACATGACCCCCATCAAACATCCTTTTGCTGCCCTGCTTGCGCTGTCGCTATTGGCGGGGTGCTCTGGCTTTGGCGAGTCGCGGTTGAACCCGATGAATTGGTTTGGCCCAAGCACGCAAAATGTTGCCGAGTTTTCCATTGAACGGCCCGCCGATCCGCGCCCTTTGATCGAGTTGGTGACCCAAATACAAGTGGACAAGCTGCCCCATGGGGCGCTGGTGCGTGCCACGGGACAGGCGGCCACGCAGGGCTATTGGATGGCCGAGTTGGTGGTGAATAATGCCGATGAAAAGGGCAATTTGGTGATAGATTTCCGCATTATTCCAGCGGCTTCAGGTGCGGCGGTGTCCACCCCCCGCTCGCGCGAGATCACGGCAGCGGTGAGTTTGCGCGCCGACACATTTGCCAGCGCCAAGCGGATTATTGTGCGCGGGGCGCAAAACCAGAAATCCGCTCGCCCCTAAAGCGGAACGACACGCACGGCATGGCCCTTGGCTGATAGGGCAATCTCGCCCTTGCAAAGGCGGATGGCATCATCGCCAAAGGCCTGCGCGCGCCAGCCTTGCAGCACGGGCAAATCGCGCTGGCCTGCCGCGATGGCATCCAAATCGGCGCTGGCGGCAATCAGGCGGGGGGCCACGCCAAGGCTTTCAGATTTCGCCTTAAGCAGCACGCGCAGCAAATCGGCCAGCGCGGGGTTGACCTGCAATTGTTCGGCGCGCTGATCGAGGCGGGGCATATCTTCGGGGCGCATCTCAAGGCCGCGCTTGATGGCGGCCAAGATACCATCGGCAATTTCAGGCTTGCGCCCTTCGCGCATAAGCAGCCGCGAGCGGCCCAAATCTTCAATGGTTGCAGGCCGAGTCGAGGCCAGTTCCAGCAAAGCATCATCTTTCATCACGCGCGAGCGTGGCACGTTGTTGCCTTGGGCGTATTCTTCACGAAACTGGGCCAACTCTTTGACCACGGCCAAAAAGCGCCCCGAGGTGGTGCGGGTTTTCACGCGCAGCCATGCCTCTGACGGATGCACGGTATAGGTGGCGGGGCTGAGCAGAATCTCAAGCTCTTCGGCCACCCATTCGGCGCGGCCACTGGCGGCGATCTGCGCCGAGAGCACCTCGTAGATTTGGCGCAAATGGGTGACATCGGCCAGCGCATATTCAGCCTGCGCGGGGGTCAGCGGGCGGCGCGACCAATCGGTAAAGCGCGATGTTTTGTCCAAATCCGCCTTGGCTATTTTCTTGACCAAGGTTTCATAGCCCACCTGTTCCCCAAAACCGCAGACCATGGCAGCGATTTGCGTGTCGAACATCGGCATGGGAAAGACATTGCCTTCGACAAAGAAAATTTCCAAATCTTGTCGCGCGGCATGAAAGACTTTGACAGTGCCTGTATGGCGGAACAGATCATACAGCGGCTCTAGCGACATATCCCCGCCTTCGATGGGATCGATCAGAACGGCTTCGCCGCCACTGGGGCCATCAAGGGGCAAGGCGGCTTGGATCAAGCACAGCTTTGACCAATAGGTGCGCTCGCGCAGGAATTCGGTATCAAGGGTGACGTAGCTTTCTGCTTTGGCGCGCTGGCAAAACTCGGCAAGGTCGGACGTCGTGGTGATGGTGCGCATGCTGGTCTTTCATGGGGCACGGGGGCATCCCGCTGGATGGGTTTAGGCCGATTGTCGCGAAATGAAAAGCCCTATAGAAAAAT
>CAXNIF010000083.1:0-7097 GCA_964202345.1 Cypionkella sp. | reverse complement strand
AGCTTTTTGGGTCTTGGAATCCAACCACCCTTTGCCGATTGGGGCGGGATGGTGCGTGAAAACGGGCGCGCGATTGCCTTTGGCATTGCCGCGCCGCTCTGGCCAGCCCTTGCCATTGGCCTGACGACGATCAGCGTCAATATGATTGTGGATTGGATCTTGTCGATCAATGCACGCCCCTCTGGCGCCTCGGCGGAGATGTAACATGACCGCAGCAATTTTAGAAATCCAAGGCTTGCGCGTTGAAAACCTGGCGGGAAATGTTCTTGTCGATGATGCCAATATTACCCTGATGCCCGGCGAAGTCTTGGGGCTGATTGGCGAATCCGGCGCGGGGAAATCCACCATCGGCTTGGCCGCGATGAGCTATGCGCGCGGCGGGTGTAAAATCACGGGTGGGCGCGTGGTGATTGATGGTGTGACCATCCAAGACCTAACGGCTGAAGGGCGCGCGCAGTTTCGCGGGCGGCGTATCGCCTATGTGGCGCAGTCGGCGGCTGCCTCGTTCAACCCTGCGCATAGCATCATGGATCAAATCTGCGAAATGCCCGTGCATCACGGCGTGCGCAGCCGCGCCGAAGCCGAAGCTTGGGCCATCGAGATGTTTCGCACTTTGGAATTGCCAAATCCCGAAACTTTTGGCCGCCGCTACCCGCATCAGGTCTCGGGTGGGCAATTGCAGCGCGCCATGGCGATCATGGCGATATCCGCGCGCCCCGATATTGTGGTCTTTGACGAACCCACCACCGCGCTGGACGTGACCACGCAAATCGAAGTGCTGGTGTTGATTAAAAATCTGATCCGCGATTACAATATTGCGGCCCTATATATCACCCATGATCTGGCCGTTGTGGCGCAAATCGCCGACCGCATCATGGTGCTGCGCCACGGTAAGATGGTTGAATTGGATACAACAGCGCGAATTCTACATGCGCCGCAGCAATCTTATACCAAAGAATTGGTCGAAGACCGCCAAAGCTCTGACGTGTTTCGCGAACATCTTTTGAAATCAGACCGCGATGTCATTTTGCAAGCATCCAACATCACCGCGCATTACGGTGATTTTCGGGTGTTGCATGATGTGTCGATCACCGTGGCCAAAGGTGAAACTGTGGCGATTGTGGGGGAATCTGGCTCTGGAAAAACGTCCCTCGCTCGGGTTATGGTCGGGCTTACGCCGCCAACTTCGGGATCGGTTGTTTTTACGGGCCAGGGCCTATCGGGCGCGCTGAAAGATCGCAGCCGTGAAGATTTGCGCAAGATACAATTGATCTATCAACAACCCGATGTGGCCCTAAATCCGCGCCATACAGTGGGCGAAATCATTGGCCGACCGATTTCGTTTTATTTTAATCGTTCCAAACAAGAGGTGCGCGCACGCACATTAGAGCTTTTGGAACAGGTGGGTTTGCCTGCCGACTATATCGACCGCAAATCAACTGCCCTGTCGGGCGGGCAAAAACAGCGGATTTGTATCGCGCGGGCTTTGGCGGCTGAACCATCGCTCATCATCTGCGACGAGCCGACATCCGCCCTCGATCAATTGGTGGCGGATGAGATTTTGAAGCTTTTGCAAAAGCTGCAAGATGATCTTGGCCTGTCGTATTTGGTCATCACGCATGATTTGGGCATTGTGCGCCGTATCGCCCATCGCACCACGGTGCTGCTCAGCGGGCAAGTGGTGGCCAGTGGTCCTACGGGCGAGATATTCAAACCGCCCTTCCACCCCTATACCGAAAAGCTGCTGCAATCGGTGCCAGAGCTGCGCGAAAGCTGGCTGGACGAAATCACCGCCAAACGCGCGGGATAGCTTACTTTTGCGGGGCGAATTGGCCCCGCAGGAAAACCATGCATGGTCAAAGCGAACCTTTAGGGCCATTTGGCTTGCCCATAGAATTGGCCTGGTGGTCTGTGCGCATATACAAGGTCTGGAATTCGCCATGACGCGCAACTGCCAAAATCGACGGGGCCTTAGCCCATGATGGCGCGCACATAGTTGATCGTCTCGTCAAAGGGCGGAATGCCGCCATGTGTCTCTACAGCGCCAGGCCCTGCGTTATAGGCCGCCAAGGCCAATCGCCAAGATCCAAATTTGTTATACATCTGGCGCAAATACCGTGCTCCGCCTTGCAGGTTCTCTTGGGGATCCATCGGATTGACCCCCAAATCCGCCGCCGTTTGCGGCATCAACTGGGCCAGCCCTATCGCGCCTTTGTGCGATACAGCGCGGGGATTCCAAGCCGACTCTTGTTGAACCAGACGCAAAAACAAATCCTCTGGCACGTCATGCGCGCGCGCTGCGGCACGGGCAATCTCAAGATAGGCGCCCCTGTAAGAGCCGCGAAAGCTTGGCAATGGCCCATCTTCGCTGCGGGCTAATGCAAGTTTCGGATGCAGGCGGATCGATCCTTCGTATTGTTTGGCCAATCGCCCATCAAGCAGCGACATTTGCGATTGCAAACTGGCCGCGCGATTGCGGGTGGAGCCCGTCAGATTTAACCCTTCGGCCATCGCAACCGGCGGCCACGGCAGGGCCAAAACCGCCACAAGCCAGCCCACAAAGACGCCCGATTTAATTCGCAATCTTGCCCCCTATGGCTGCAGACTTAGCACGATGTCACCTAACAGCAAAATCATCAAAAGACACCGCCAATAAATGGTTGTGGGTCATTTTTTGTCAAGCTTATGCAACATGTGCCTGTTGCCGCACCCGACTTGGCTGTCTATAGATGGTGACGGATTATTAACCAAAACATTGCAAGCTGCGTGCAATTGTGGAATCAGGGAGACTCTTATGGCAGGTTCAGTCAACAAGGTGATCATTGTCGGCAATTTGGGCCGCGATCCCGAAGTGCGCAGCTTTGCAAATGGCGGCAAAGTGGTCAATTTCAGCGTTGCCACATCGGAGACATGGCGCGACAAATCCAGCGGCGAGCGTAAGGAACGCACCGAATGGCACCGCATTTCCGTTTTGAACGAAAATCTGGCCAAAATCGCCGAGCAATATTTGAAAAAAGGCAGCAAAGTTTATATCGAAGGCCAGCTGGAAACCCGTAAATGGACGGACCAATCTGGCGCAGAGAAATATTCGACCGAGGTGGTCTTGCGCCCTTATCGCGGCGAATTGACCTTGCTCGACAGCCGAGATGGCGGCGGCGGGGCGTCCTCAGGCGGATATGAAGACCGCGGTGGCTATGACGAGATGGGCGGCGGGTCTTCGGGGGGCTACGGCTTGGGTGGCAATCCGTCGAGTGGCGCTGCAATGGCGGGCAGCGCGCGGTCAGATATGGATGACGAAATTCCCTTTTGATTTGGGTGTGCGGGGCATCTGGACAGGTCAGGCAAGCGCCCTGCCCCAGCATTTTTTCCAAAATGCACCGCATCCAAACGCATGACCTTTGCCGTGCAAGCCTGCCAATAGGCTGAGGTTTTGCGGGGCCGCTTGCCCCTAATCTACGCCCCTAGACTTGGCCAAAATTAAACCCTATATATTTTGTCAAGAAAAGGGTTGCATCATGACACTAAACGCCGAGTCCGCCGCTGCACCAATTGAAGGCGCGCCGCTTATCAAACCATCATCCACCGATCATCCGCTCTATGATCAGGTTGTCGAGGCATGTCGCACTGTATTTGACCCTGAAATTCCGGTGAATATCTTTGATTTGGGCTTGATTTATACCATTGAAATCAATGCAGAAAACGCCGTCGATATCTTAATGACCCTCACCGCGCCCGGTTGCCCCGTGGCCGGGGAAATGCCGGGCTGGGTGGCCGATGCGATCGAACCTTTGGCAGGGGTGAAACATGTCAATGTTGGCATGACCTTTGATCCGCCTTGGGGGATGGAGATGATGTCAGACGAGGCGCGACTTGAGCTTGGGTTTATGTAAACACTTATGTGACGCAATTTGCACGCCTATCGTTCGGGCGTCGATCCACGAAAGGATACCGCCATGTTTGGCCTACCGGGAAAAGCAGCGGTCAGCTTAACGCCAAATGCTGTTGCGCAAATCGCCAGATTGATGACGCAAAAACAGGCGGCTGGCCTGCGCATTGGCGTGAAAAAAGGCGGTTGCGCGGGCATGGAATACACCATGGATTACGTCGCCGAAGCGGGCGCGCATGACGAGGTGGTTGAAGAAGGCGGCGCGCGGGTGCTGATCGCGCCGATGGCGCAAATGTTTCTGATTGGCACGGAAATCGATTATGAAGTCGATCTTCTGTCAGCGGGATTCAAATTTCGCAACCCCAATGTGGTGGAAAGCTGTGGCTGCGGCGAATCCATAAAATTTGATGATGCGATCACGCAGTCCACATTGGCCATGCCGCGCTGATCTGGCTTTGTGGCAGTGGCCAAATCATCGCCTTCATCATCCCTCTGGGGCAATTGACCCCGATAAAGGAGTTTGACATGCGCCGCAAACTTGCCGCTGGAAATTGGAAAATGAACGGCCTTGTCGCCGATCTTGCGGAAATGGAAAAGCTTATGGCGGCATTTCCGGATCCTGAGGTCGATGTGCTGATTTGCCCGCCGGCCACGCTGCTGGCGCAGATGGCCGGCCTGCGCCAAAACCATAGGTTGCGACTGGGCGGGCAAGATTGCCACAGCGCGGAATCGGGCGCATTTACGGGTGATATTTCCGCGCAGATGCTGCGTGAAGCTGGCGCGGATCATGTGATTTTGGGCCATTCTGAACGTAGAGCCGCCCATTTTGAGACCGATCTTATCATCGCAGCCAAGGCCAGCGCCGCCCATCGTGCTGGGCTTACAGCCGTTATTTGTTTGGGCGAATCCCTCACGCAGCGCAACGACGCAAAGACCATCGAAGTGGTCGCCGCGCAACTGGCGCACTCGGTGCCAAAAGATGCCACTGGCGCAAACACCGTCATCGCCTACGAGCCGATTTGGGCCATCGGCACGGGAAAAGTGCCCAGCCTTGCCGAAATTGCGCAAGTTCATGCAAAGTTGCGCACCGACTTATGCGCCCATTTCGGTGAGGAAGGGCAGCGTATTCGCTTGCTCTATGGCGGTTCCGTTAAGCCAGAAAATGCGACCGATATTTTTGCCCTTGCCGAGGTGGACGGCGCTTTGGTTGGCGGGGCCAGCCTAAAGGCCGCTGATTTCGGCGCGATTATTTCTGCGCTCTCGGGCGCATAATGTCGCAAATAGGCGACAGGTGCCAAAGCTATTTGGGCTAAACCGCTTGTATGATTAAGCTTGTTCCCACATCGCTTCTTAGCGCCAATTTGATTTGCAGCGCCTCTATGTTGATTTGGGCGGCTGGATTGCCCGCCGCAGATCATTTGATCCCCCTGTTACCCGCCGAACAACTGACCGCCTTGCGCATGAGCATCACCGCAGCGGCGCTGGTGCCTTTTTGGATCTGGCGCGAAGGGCGGGGGGTTCTGCGTGATGCGCAATGGCTGCGCGGCATTGCCGTGGGCAGTTTGATCGGGCTGGGTGCTTGGTTTTTGGTGGCAGGCCAGGCTATCGGCGGCGCGGTCACGGCTGCGGTCATTTCAGCCAGTTTGCCGCTTATTGGTATGGCCATCGAAGTGATGTTCGACGGCCGCAAGATAACCCGCGCGCTGGTCGTCGGAATTGCCTTATCGCTGATCGGCGGGATGATGGCGCTGGATTGGCGCGCTGGGGGGCTGAGCCTTGGATTTGGCGCGCTGTTGTGTTTTGCCTCTGTGGTCAGCTTTACCATAGGATCACGCTTGACCGTGACCGCCTTTCCCCATCATTCCCCCATTGGCCGTGTTGCCGTCACGCTGACAGGGGCGGCCATTGCGGCGAGTTTGGTCAGCGCGGCGCAGGCCCTGATGACGGCGACGCCATTGCCAAATTTGCTCTCTTGGGGGGCAGGCGACTGGGGCGCGATGCTGATTTATTCCGTGGGCGCCATGGCCATAAGCCAAGTGTTGTGGATCATATCCATTGATCGGCTGGGCATTGGCATGTCGTCTTTGCACATTAACGCCGCGCCATTCTATGTGATGGCGATCCTGTTTGCCTTGGGGGGCGCTTGGATTTGGGGTCAGGCTGCTGCTGCGGGCTTGGTGGCCTTGGGCGTATTGATTGCACAAGGGATTATTCCCCTACCGCAACGGAATAGGCCATGAAATCCTTGCACCAATCGCCCACTGATCCCGATTTTGTGCAAAACCCCTATCCGTTTTACGACGCGGCACGCGCGCATGGCCCGTTTTTTCATTGGGCGGAATATAATATGGTCTGCTCGCCGAATGCCGCCGCTTGTCATGCGATTTTCCGTGATCGCCGTTTTGGGCGACAAGCGCCTGACGGTTTCGCCCCCCTGACGCCCGCGCATTTAGCCCCTTTTTTCGATTTTGAACGGCATTCAATGCTGGAATTAGAGCCCCCCAGCCACACGCGCCTGCGCGGGTTGGTGCTGCGGGCTTTCACCTCGCGCCGCATTGCCGCTCTTGGCCCCGAAATCGGTAAGCTGGCCCATGACCTGATCGATTGCTTTCCAGCGGGCGACTTGGATTTACTGCCCCATTTCGCGCAAAAGCTGCCCGTGATCATCATCGCGCGGCTTTTGGGCGTGCCTCAGGAAATGGCCCCCAGCTTACTGCGCTGGTCCAATGACATGGTGGCGATGTATATGGCCAATCGAGATCGCGCTATCGAAGATCGCGCTGTGGCGGCCACGCAAGAGTTTACCGCCTTTATGCGCAGCTATATAGATGCCCGCCGCCGCGCGCCGCGTGATGATCTGATCACCCATTTAATCGCCGCCGAGGAAGCGGGCGAAAAGCTGACCACGGATGAATTGATTTCAACGTGCATTTTGCTGCTGAACGCAGGGCATGAGGCGACAGTGCACAGCATGGGCAATGGCGTGCGGGCGATTTTGTCCCATGGGGCGCAAGTGGCCCTGAACAGCCCAGAACCGTTGGTCGAAGAGATCATGCGCTATGATCCGCCTTTGCATATGTTCACCCGCTGGGTTTACGAAGATGTCGAGGTGATGGGCCAGCGCTTTGCGCGCGGCGATCAAGTGGGGCTGCTTTTGGCCGCAGCCAATCGCGACCCGCAGCTTTACGAAGAGCCAAGCCGCTTTTTGCCC
>CAXNIF010000082.1:0-7172 GCA_964202345.1 Cypionkella sp. | reverse complement strand
GATTAACTTGCCCCGCGCTTGCGGCAGGGCGCGAATCGCGGCAGCCTCTTGCGGCGAGGCAATCACCCCATCTGCCCCAGCCTCTAGGGCGCGGGCCGCGCGGGTTAGGGTGATCTCGGCCAAATCACCCGCAACGATCATATTGGCGTCCAAATCGGCGCGGTCTAATGATGTCAGCACTGTCACGGCCAAGATTTTGATATTCGAGCCGCGCTTGCCCTCGCCCGCCGCGCGCACCACTTGCGGATCGCCATGCACGGTCAGAAAATCCAGATCATAGGCCGCAATGCCGCGCACGGCTGATTCGATGGTTGCGCCAATATCGAACAGTTTCATGTCCAGAAAAATGCGCTTGCCCCTTTCACCCTTTAGCTCGTTGGCCAAGGCCAGGCCGCCGCCCGTCAGCATCCCAAGACCGATTTTGTAAAAGGAAACCGCATCGCCCAGCGCATCGGCCACTTGCAAACCTTGAACAATATTTGGCACATCCAGCGCCACGATCAAACGGTCATCCGCCATAATGCACCCCCAATTCCACGCCTCATTGGCCGCGCCTTGCGCAACTTGTCAATAACCCAAGGTTGACAGCGCGCCATTTTCGACCGATTTTGCGCGAAAATTATATTGGTGAAATTATGGAAATTACTGTCGGATTTGAGCGTCCCGAATATGAACCTGTCAGCGGCCCCGTCAATGTGGGTTGGTTTTTAACTTCGGAAAAAGGCGCTGTGATGTATGATCCGCCCGAGCGGGTTATTTTTCGGCAAACTAACAAAACCCATGCCAAAAGCGCCAGCCGCTGCCCTGCGGTTATTCAACTGGAAAGCCGCTATTTCATGGTCAAGTGCCCGTTTGACTTGAATATTGGTTTTTCGCGCGATGAAAAGGGCAAAGCGATTTTGGTCAACCGCGCCAGCACCGCCAGCCCGATTCGCGGCAACAAGCTGGGCGAGGTTTTGACACTGGTCAATGAAACCGAGTGGCGCTTTTCCGATCGGCCAACGGTGCAGCTTTCCCTGCCCTACTGCTTTATCGCCGACGAGCTGGTCTATATCACCCAGCTTTCGGCCTTTTTGCATTACCGCGCCGATCCGCTGCCTGGCACGATTTTTGGCGGGCGTTTTCCCCTGAATGTTTGGCCCCGCCCGTTGATGTGGGCCTTTGAATGGCATGACACCAAAAAAGACATCGTTTTGCGGCGCGGCGAGCCCCTGTTTTATTGCCAATTCGAAGCCGCCGGGCCAGACCGCGCCATCCAATTGGTCGAGGCCGAGCGCACCCCAGAATTGCAAAAATATATGGAGCAAATCGGCGGCGTGGTGAACTATGTCAACCAAACCTTTGGCCTGTTCAAAGCTGCCGAAGCGCTGCGCCCCTCCAAACTGCTGAAGGCAAAATCGCGCGACTGATGCTGCGGCACAATAAACCAAATCCATGCACAGGGCCGCGCGCCCTGTGTTTGCCGTCTTGAATCGCGGCGCATCTTCACCCACATAAACATCAAGGCCAAAAAGATGTGCCAATCTTGGGCATCTTGGGCGGTGCTTATGAGGAGACCATCATGAATTTGGAAAAATTCACCGAACGCGCGCGCGGTTTTGTGCAAGCCGCGCAAACCATCGCCATCCGCGAGAATCATCAAAAACTGTCGCCCGAGCATTTGCTTAAGGCCTTGATGGACGACGAGCAGGGGCTGGCAGCCAATCTGATTCGCAAAGCGGGCGGCGATGTGGCCCAAATTGGCACGGGTCTGGCGCTGGCCATGGGAAAAATCGCCCGTGTGACGGGAAATGCCCAGCCGTTTATGGACAGCGCTTTGGTCAAAATTTTCGACGAGGCAGAAAAGGTCGCGCAAAAAGCGGGTGATAGCTTTGTCCCTGTCGAGCGTATTTTAATGGCGCTGTGCATGGTGGCGGGCCCTGCCAAAGACCTGCTTTTGGCCGCTGGGGTCACCGCGCAGAATCTAAACAGCGCGATCAATGACATTCGCAAAGGCCGCACCGCCGATTCAGCTTCGGCAGAAGACAGCTATGACGCGCTAAAGAAATATGCCCGTGATTTGACCGAGGCCGCCGCCTTGGGCAAAATCGATCCCATCATTGGCCGCGACGAGGAAATCCGCCGCGCCATGCAGGTGCTGTCGCGCCGCACCAAAAACAATCCCGTTTTGATTGGTGAACCGGGCGTGGGCAAAACCGCAATTGCCGAAGGCTTGGCACTGCGAATCGTGGGCGGCGACGTGCCTGAATCCTTGCAAAACAAAAAGTTGATGGCGCTGGACATGGGCGCGCTGATTGCGGGTGCAAAATATCGCGGCGAGTTTGAGGAGCGTTTGAAAGGCGTGTTGAACGAAGTGACCGCCGCCGAAGGCGAGGTGATCTTGTTCATCGACGAGATGCACACGCTGGTGGGCGCGGGCAAATCTGACGGCGCGATGGATGCCGCCAATCTCATCAAGCCCGCCCTTGCGCGCGGCGAGTTGCACTGCATCGGCGCGACCACGCTGGACGAATACCGCAAATATGTCGAAAAAGACGCGGCTTTGGCGCGGCGGTTTCAGCCGGTTATGATTTCTGAACCCACAGTCGAAGATACGATTTCCATTCTACGCGGGATCAAGGAAAAATACGAATTGCACCACGGGGTGCGCATCACCGACAGCGCCTTGGTCGCTGCCGCCACGCTCAGCCATCGCTACATCACCGATCGCTTCTTGCCCGACAAAGCGATTGACCTGATTGACGAGGCGGCATCGCGCCTACGCATGGAAGTGGACAGCAAGCCCGAAGAATTGGATCAGCTTGACCGCCAAATCTTGCAATTGCAAATCGAGGCCGAGGCGCTGAAAAAAGAGGATGACGTCGCCAGCATTGATCGTCTGCAACGCCTTGAGGGCGAGCTTGCCGCCTTGTTGGAAAGATCCACCGAAATGTCGGCGCAGTGGCAGGCCGAACGCGACCGCATGGAATCGACGCGTAGCCTAAAAGAACATCTCGACCAAGCGCGCGCTGAATTGGACATCGCCAAACGCGACGGCAATCTTGCCCGCGCGGGTGAATTGTCCTACGGCATTATCCCCGATCTGGAAAAACGCCTGGGCGAGCAAGACGGCAGCGAAGGCGCTTTGGTATCAGAAGCGGTCAAGCCCGAACAAATCGCCGAAGTGGTCGAGCGTTGGACAGGCATCCCCACCACCAAAATGCTGGAAGGCGAGCGCGAGAAACTGCTAAAAATGGAAGAGGAAATTGGCGCGCGCGTTGTGGGCCAAGGCCCAGCTGTGGCCGCCGTGGCCAATGCCGTGCGCCGCGCGCGGGCAGGGTTGAACGATGAAAACCGCCCGCTTGGGTCGTTCTTGTTCCTTGGGCCAACAGGTGTGGGCAAAACCGAACTCACCAAAGCGTTGGCCGAATATTTGTTCGACGATGACACCGCGATGGTGCGCATTGATATGTCCGAATTCATGGAAAAACATTCCGTCTCGCGGCTGATTGGCGCGCCTCCGGGCTATGTCGGCTATGATGAAGGCGGCGTTTTGACCGAAGCTGTGCGCCGCCGCCCCTATCAGGTGGTGCTGTTCGACGAGGTCGAAAAGGCCCATGCGGATGTTTTCAACGTGCTGCTGCAAGTTTTGGATGACGGCATCTTGACCGATGGCCAAGGGCGGCGGGTGGATTTCAAGCAAACGCTGATTATCCTAACCTCGAACCTTGGGGCGCGGGCGCTGTCAGAATTGCCCGAAGGGGCCGATCAATCTGCCGCGCGCGCCGAAGTGGCCGAAGCCGTGCGCGCCCATTTCCGCCCAGAGTTTCTAAATCGTCTGGACGAGCAGGTTATCTTTGATCGCCTATCGCGCGGCAATATGGGGGCGATTGTGGACATCCAATTGCGCCGTCTGCAGGCGCGTTTGGCCGGGCGGAAAATTTCGCTGGATTTGGACACTGATGCCAAGGCGTGGCTGGCCAATGCGGGCTATGACCCCGTTTTTGGCGCGCGGCCCCTAAAGCGGGTGATACAATCCCATCTGCAAAACCCTTTGGCAGAATTGATTTTGTCTGGCCGCGTCAAAGATGGCGAGACCGTGAAAATCACAGCGGGGGCAGGGGGCCTGATTATTGGCGATTATGTGCCAAAATCTGGCGGGCTGGTGCATTAACGCGCCAGATTTTACGGTGCGGTGCGGCGGCGCAGGTAAACATACAACGCGCCGCCCCCGCCATGGGTGCCATGCGCCTCGGTCACTTGCAATATCAGCGGGGCAAGCGGCGCTTGGTGCAGCCAATGTGGCACTTGGCTGCGCAAAACCCCTGTGCGCTGGGGAATAGGGCCAAGATCGGGGCGCGGTTTACCGCCCTTGCCCGTAATCACCAAAACCAAGCGCATGGCCCCCGCATGGGCATGTTGTATAAACCCAATCAGGGCAGGATGGGCCTGATCTAAGGTCATGCCGTGCAGGTCAATGGATGCTTCGGGCGATAGTTTGCCGCGGGCCATTTTTTTGTGGGTTTTTGCATCCATCCGTAGGGGTGCGGCGCGCAAATTTTCGCCAATGCTGGGGGCCAAATGCGCTGCCGTTTGCATTTTCACCCGTTGCCCCAAACGAAAGGCCGATAATGTCATTTCCGGCTCTGCGCGCGGCGCGGTTTTTGTTGCAGAGACCAGCTTTTCAGGCTCTGCTGGCACGCCAGATGGGGCATGCAGCGGCTTCGCGGTGCGCGCCACACTGCGCCACAACTCTTGTTCATCGGGGTGTAGGATGCGGCGGCGGGCCATGCGATCAACCCCCGTCTTGCACGGCAAAAAGCGATGGGTCTGGTAATAGATCATTGGGCCAAAGCTGCACCATTCGCCCGGCATCGCGCAAATTTCCGGCCTCTTCTCCCGCCTGCGCGCCGGTGCCAAAAAAGATATCGGCCCGCTGCGCCCCTTTAATGGCGCCGCCTGTATCTTGGGCAATCATCAGCCGATTGATCGGATTTGCCCCCGCCTTTTCCACCCAAACAGGCGCACCCAAGCGCACAAATTTGGGGTCAACGGCGATGGATCGATGCGGCGTAATCGACAGCGCCATCGCGCCAAGAGGCCCACTTTCGGGGCGCAGGTTCTTAATGTGACGAAAGAAAACATATGACGGATTTAGATTAAGCAGCCTTTCCCCCATGGCGGGATCGGCCCGAACGAAATTTTGGATCGCTTTGGCCGAAACCTGATGTTCTTTCAAAACTCCACGGCGCACCAATTCATTGCCAATCGCGGTATAACCATAGCCGTTGTCCCCCGCATAGCCCAGCCGAAGCACCTGCCCATTGGGCAGGACTATTCGGCCAGAGCCTTGAATATGCATGAAAAAAACATCCACGGGGTCTTCTACCCATGCCAGCTCTAACCCTTGGCCACGCAAGGCGCCTGCTTCAATCTGGGCACGGGTTTTATAGGCTTGGCCATCGGTCAAATCCTTTGGCCGCGCATAAAGGGGGTGCTGAAAACGCGCCGTTCTGGTTTTTGATCCGTTCAACGCGGGTTCAAAATAGCCCGTAAACAGCGCTGGCGGCTGCCCTATCAGCGTTGGCTGGAACAGCATTTCGAAAAAGGCGCGGGCTGATTCGCGGCTTTCGCCGGCATCTTTGGCCAGATTGCAAATCGGCCGCCAAGCGCTGCCGCCCAGCCGGTCACAACTGTTTTGAAACACGTTTAGCGCGGCCAAATGGTCGTCTTTTTGCCAGCCGTGCAATTGCGAAAAAGATATTTCCTGCGCCCCCACAGGGATCGCAAGAACCATCACAACAATCGCTGCAAAAAAGGCACGCATCATGCCTCTCAGTCAGAGGTGGCGACAAGTTGCCAGTTTGGATCGTTGCTGCCCAATTTCCGCGCAAAACTCCACACATCGCGCTGGCGCTTCACCTCATCGGCAGAGCCGGACACCACAGCGCCATTGGCATCTTTGGTGATGGCCGTGATCTCGCCGGTGAAGCGCACGGTAATCTCTGCCTCTTTAGTGGCGGCATTATATTCTGCATCCACCAGGCTCATTTCCCGAAGGCCCACAAATTCCGCTTTTGTGCTTAGACCTTGGGCGCGGCGCTCTGCGATCGCGGCGTCAAAACTTTCCGCCACATCAGCGGCCAAAAACCCCCGCACGGCAGAGATGTCGCCCCGCTCATAGGCCATCAGTATCATTTCATAAGCGCCACGCGCGCCTTGCAAAAATTGCGTCACGCTGAAATCGCGTTCAATGGTTTTCATCTGCGACAGGGCCTTTGCCGTCGCCGATCCTTCGGGGGCATGGTCAAAAATATCTTGATCGATCCCGCCATCGATCACCTCAAACTTTTGCTTGGGGGCGTTTGGCTGGCTGGGAATGGGCGGCTTTTCAAACCCCTCGCGGGTGCCAAGCACCGAGCGAAGCTTGAAAATCAAAAAAATTGCGACAGCCGCTAGTACGATGATTTGCAGCATGGGATTGCTCATTTCTGCCTCTTGGGGTGAATACTTAATGTATCTAGGGGTGCTTTGCCGCGAAGTCCATATCTGGGCGCAAATCTGTCGCGCCTCCTGCATTGAGATGCCCGCCAATCCCTGCTAAACAGCCGCCGTATTTAGAGGAGAGCCTTCCATGGCCCAAGCTGCCAGCGAACCACAACAGGTGAAAATGTCTGTGCTTGCACAGTATATTCGCGATATGTCCTTCGAAAATGCCGTGGCATTGAAGGGAATTAACGCCGCCGAGGTGCAACCCGATGTCCAAGTCAACGTCAGCATTGATGCCCGCAAGCGCAATGTGGATAATCAATATGATGTGATCACAAAATACAAAGTCGTGTCGAAAAACAAACTGTCAGACGATGTTTTATTCGTGTTAGAGTTAGACTATGCGGGCGTGTTCAAAATTGAAGGCGTCCCCGAAGAGCAGTTGCATCCTTTCCTGCTGATCGAATGTCCGCGCCTTTTGTTCCCTTTTGTGCGGCGCATTATTTCGGACATGACGCGCGACAGCGGCTTCCCGCCGTTGAATGTGGATTCAGTAGACTTCTTGGCCCTTTACCGTGCCGAACTGGCGCGGCGGGCGGCGACGGCGGCTGACGCCTAAGGCCAGGACGCTAGTTTTTTAGCCGCTGCGCCCAAATCGATTGATCGCCCAATTTGGCGATGAATTCCCGATGGGCCGCGCTTTC
>CAXNIF010000081.1:0-7232 GCA_964202345.1 Cypionkella sp. | reverse complement strand
GCGGAAACTGCGGCGACCTTGGCCGATCTGCGGGAAAAAGCGCGCGCGCTGACGCCGCCTTTGGCGCTGAAAGGTCTGGGCTTTGCCCATAAAACCGAAGCGGGCGCCGTGCGGCTGAACCTAGGCAGCCTTGATGGGCAGGCCGAGATGGCGGGCGCGCAGGGTTATCTGGCCGAAGAAATGGTCACAGGCGCGGTGGCCGAGGTGCTGCTGGGTCTTGCGCGCGATCCCATCTACGGGGTGACGCTGACGCTGGGCATGGGCGGGGTGACGGCCGAAGTTTTGGCCGATACCGTGACTTTGGTGCTGCCCGCCAGCGCCGCAGAGATCGCCGCCGCCCTGCGCCGCTTGCGCCTTTGGCCGCTGCTGGACGGCTATCGCGGGCGGGCCAAGGCGGATGTCGGGGCGCTGATTGACACGGCCTTGCGATTGGGCGCGCTGATGGCGGCAGATGACAGCCTAGAAGAAATCGAAATTAACCCCATTTTGCTGCGCGAGACGGGCGCAGTGGCGGTGGATGCCCTAATTAGAAAGCTATGATGATGCCGATGCAAATGACCTCTGAAGGCCCGATCAAAACCCGCCGCGAGGGCGCCATTCTTGAGGTGACGCTAGACAGGCCCAAGGCCAATGCCATAGATCTGGCCACCAGCCGCATAATGGGCCTGACCTTTCGCGATTTTCGCGATGATGACAGTTTGCGCGTTTGTATTTTGCGCGCAGAGGGCGAAAAGTTTTTCTGCCCAGGATGGGACCTAAAGGCGGCAGCCGATGGGGATGCTGTCGATGGCGATTACGGCGTGGGCGGCTTTGGCGGCTTGCAAGAGTTGCCCAACCTGAACAAGCCCGTGATAGCCGCAGTCAATGGCATTTGCTGCGGCGGTGGGCTGGAATTGGCGCTGTCGGCCGATTTGATTCTTTGTTCCGATACCGCGACCTTTGCCCTGCCTGAAATCCGTTCTGGCACTGTGGCGGATGCCGCCAGCATCAAATTGCCCAAGCGCATCCCCTATCATGTCGCGATGGATTTGCTGCTGACGGGACGCTGGTTCGACGCCGAAGAGGCGCTGCGCTGGGGTATTGTCAAACAGATTTGCACGCCCGAAACCCTGCTGGAAAAAGCATGGGATTTGGCGCGGCTGTTGGAATCTGGCCCGCCCTTGGTCTATGCCGCCATCAAAGAAGTGGTGCGCGAGGCCGAGAATATGCGCTTTCAGGACGCGTTGAACCGCATCACCAAACGGCAATTGCCGACGGTGGATCGGCTGTATTCCAGCGAAGACCAATTGGAAGGTGCGCGCGCCTTTGCGCAAAAGCGCGATCCGGTTTGGAAGGGCAAATAACCGCGTCCAGACCGCCCGCGCCGCGCAAAACCCGCCTCATCATTGCGCGGCCAGCGCCTTGTGGTTTTTGTCATGGCCGCGCAGCCCTGTTACGCCAGCATTCACGGCCGTCGCGTTGTCTTTGATGTTTTGCAATAGGGCGATGGTCGTGGCGTGACATGAACCGATCTGTTCCATCGTTGCCCCGATTCGACTGCCCTCTGACCCCAGCCGACCGCTTTCCACAAGGCCCATGACGCGAATCGTGTCCAGCCCCAGCATCGAGCGGCGCAGATCATAAGAGGTTCGGTTAAGGTCTTGGGCTTGACGTTCGGCAATATGCAGCGCCTCTCGCTCTAGCCCGTGCAGATGGGTTAATAGGTCACTCATTAGGGCCTGTTCCGTTTTTGGATTAATCCCGCTTTCATCTGGCAAATTTGAAAAGCCCATCGCAATCACCTCGTCCAAAAGGAAAAAAGTGGCGCGCAGGAATTGATACTTTTCAAAGGCGCTTTGCATCCGTTTGGAAATGCTGGACTTTCCCAGCACGAAATCATTGATTTCCCCAAACAGCACCGATGAGGTCGAGTTATAGATATCCGACATGGCCGAAAGCGGCCCGCCCGAAGGCTCCAGCCGCGAGGCAACGATGCGCATATTGGTGGGCAAGTCGCGCAGCGATTCGACGGCGGCCAATAGATCCGTTTGCGATTTATGAATGCTGGCCAAACCCTGTTGGATGCGGTCAATATCGACAAAGTAGCTTTTGTTTTTTGCGCCCAGCGCCACCGACCTGGCCCGAAACTCGGCCTTCAAGACCGCCATCTGAAAATCGCAATAGCTGTCATAGCCCAGCGATTTCAACTGCGCAAAAAGGCGTGTTTGACTATCCTCGATTGATATTTTTTCGCCCTGCTCTGCCGCAGAAAGGGCGGCATAGATTGGTTTCATCTGATCAAACAGCGGGCTGGTGGGTTTGATGCGGACGGAAAGATAGCCTTCTGCTGCGGGCATCATCACCGCCAAAACCCAATAGCCGCGCCCATCTGCGGTTTTGTTGCGCACATAAGCGGCGGCCATTTCGCCCTTTTCCAGCACCTCCCAAATCGTGCGAAACACCGCGCGGGGGGTGTCATAATTGCGCACGATTCGATGCGGCGCGCCCACAAGTTGGCCCCATTCAAAGCCTGAAATAGCCTGAAACACGGCATTGCCCGATTGGATGACGCCCCGCTGGTCGGTGCGGGAATAGAAAATCTGTGCCAGTTCAAACGGCATATCGGCGGTTTGGGCGGTTGGCATCTCAGAAATATCGGCCATGACGATCCTGCTCTCGTTGCTAAGGCCAAAGTTTACGGCACTTGCCTTTCCAAAAGGTAAATCACATTGGCCATTGCGGCGGGAATATCAGGCCACGCCTTGCACATAAGCGACATTTCATGTCGGTCAATATCGGGCGCGCGCCCAAGGGCAGGGTATTTTATCCGCAGGGGGACATGATGGATTTTCAACCAGATTACATTATCGTCGGCGCGGGCAGCGCGGGCTGCGTCTTGGCCAATCGCCTGTCAGAAAGTGGCCGCTTTAACGTTGCCCTGATCGAGGCAGGCGGCAGCGATCTGCGCCCCTATGTGCATTTGCCGCTGGGTTATGGCAAGCTGTTCTACAACCCTGCCGTCAATTGGATGTATCAAACCGAGCCAGATGCTGGCCTGAACGGCCAACGCGATTACTGGCCGCGCGGGCGGGTTTTGGGCGGCTCCTCCTCCATCAATGCGATGGTCTACACGCGCGGGCATGCGGATGACTATCACGACTGGGGCCGCGCGGCGACAGGTTGGGGATGGGACAGTTGTCTTGCCGCCTACAAAAAAATCGAAGACACCCAAGCGGGCGGCGACGCATGGCGCGGCGCGGGCGGGCCGCTGTTTGTCAGTGCCAATACCCAAGGCCTGCACCCTTTGGTGCCGAAATTTCTGGCCGCATGCAACGCCGCTGGCCTGCCCCTGAACCCCGATTTCAACGGCGCCACCCAAGAGGGCGCGGGCATTTACCAAATGACAATCAAAGGCGCGCGGCGCAATTCTTCGGCGCGGGCCTTTTTGCGCCCCGCCAAGGGTCGCGCCAATCTTAAGGTCATCACCCATGCCCAAGTGACCCGCGTCTTGATCGAAAATCACCGCGCGGTCGGGGTATCATATATGTCTGGGGGCCAGACCCATGATCTGCGCTGCAAGGGCGAAGTGATCTTGTCGGGCGGCGCCATCAATAGCCCGCAGCTTTTGCAATTATCGGGCATTGGCAAGGCGGCTGATTTGGCCGCACTGGGGCTAGATGTGGTGCATGACAATCCCAATGTCGGCGCGCATTTGACCGATCACCAAGGGCTGAACTACACCTTTGAAATGACAGTGCCCACCTATAACTCGGTCTTGCGGCCTTGGTGGGGCAAGGTGATGGTGGCGCTGCAATACCTTGCAGGTGGGCGCGGGCCTTTGGCAAAATCGATCAATCATGCGGGTGGATTTTTTCGCACGAGGCCAGAATTGACGCGGCCCAATATGCAGCTTTATTTTCAGGCCTTTTCCACCCTACTGCCCAAGGCGGGTGAGCGTCCGCTGCTGACCCCCGATCCCTTTCATGGCCTCTCTATCGGGCTGTCAAATTGCCGGCCCTCCTCCCGTGGGCATATTCGGCTTGGCGCGCCGGATCCTTTTGCGCATCCCATCATCACGGCCAATGTTTATTCAACCCAGGAAGATGTCACCGATATGCTGGCGGCGGTGCGTTTCGTGCGCAAAATCGCGGCCCAAGAGCCGCTGGCCCAGTTGATTAAGGCAGAACTGCGCCCCGGCCCAAGCGTGCAAAGCGAAGACGATTTGATTGACGATTTTCGCAACCGCTCTGGTACGGTGTTTCATCCCTCTTGCACGGCGCGCATGGGCGATGATCCTGCCACCACGGTATTGGACAACCGCTTGCGCGTGCGCGGCGTAGAAGGGCTTCGGGTGATTGACGCCGCAGCCTTTCCCAATTTGATCGCAGGCAATACCAACGCCCCATCGATGATGATCGGTTGGCGCGGGGCAGATTTGGTGCTGGCCGATGCCAAAACGCGCTAATCGCCCAATTTCGCGTGCACTTCGGCCAGATCCACTTGGCTTTTGGGTAGTTTTTGGCCGGGATTGTCGAAATCATATTTGAACAGTTGGAAATCACGTTTGTAGATTTCCCACATCAAGTGCATCGACAGATCGTCGAAATAATCCTCAATCGGGTGCAAACGTTCGGGGCCATGGCCCGAGCTTTCGTTAAACCGGGGGATGCTGGCCAAGTCTACGCCATGTTTGGATGTTGTATTGTCCAAGACATGCTGCATGCCTTCGTTAAACTTTTCGGTAAAAAAGATATGGTCATATCGCCCCCCGTTGACCACAAATGTGGCGATATGGCTGGACATCGCGGACCAATGGATATCGGGATCCATCGGTTTGCGAAACCGAATGGTATCGCGCACAAACAACAAAAACCGCCGAAAGCTGGTGATCTGATCAAAATCGCCCTTGCCGTCATCGCCGCCCACATCGACGCCATATTTGGCAATCAATAGAGGCACCAGATTGCCGCGATAGCGTTTCCCATTGGGCTGAATGCCACAAATTTTGTCGAAAAAGCTGGACAAAATCCGCGCATAGGGGTTGCGCACACAGGTAAAGGCAAATGATCGGGGGTCTTTTGCCCTATTTTCAATCACAGGTTGGCTGGCCTCAATCGACCATTTGTGAATGCCGACCTTGGCCTCATGAATATCCCCGTCGAAAAAATGGCCGTTATCAGAATAATACAGGATCTGACCAATGGTCGAACAGGCGCATTTTGGCACAACGCGGTAGACCATGCTTTGGCTTTGGTTCATCCATGTTCCGGGAAAAGGCATTTTCTACTCCAATCAGGTAGTGTTTCAATAACTTGCGTATTTGCGCAGAAAAATGCAAACAACCTCTGTATTTTCGCTGTGTTTTGCGGCAATTTTGGCCATAGTCAACTGTTAATGGATATCAAAAATCCCTATGGCACGCATTGCATACATCCTTTTGTGCCACAAAGACCCCACTGGCGTTGTCGCGCAGGCCCAGCGCCTGACGCGGAATGGCGATTATATCGCGATCCATTTCGACAAAAACGCCAGTCATGCCGATTATGACCAAATATATAACGCATTGAAAAACAATAGTAATATCACTTTTGCTAAGCGGCGGATCAAATGCGGCTGGGGAGAGTGGAGCCTTGTCGAAGCCACGCTTGAAGCCCTGCGCGCCGCCGAAAAGGCCTTTCCTGACGCCACCCATTTCTACATGCTCTCGGGCGATTGCATGCCGATAAAATCAGCCCAGCATGTCCACGATTTTCTGGATCGCCACGATGTGGATTACATTGAAAGCTTTGACTACTTCGCCTCTGATTGGATAAAGACCGGCCTCAAGGAGGAGCGGTTGATCTATCGACATTGGTTCAACGAGCGCAATCAAAAAGCCTTGTTCTACGCCGCGATGAACCTGCAAAAATATCTGGGATGGCAGCGCCAACCACCAGCCGATATCGCCATGCAGATTGGCAGCCAGTGGTGGTGTCTGCGTCGGCGCAGCATCGAATGGATTTTGGAATTTGCCCAAACGCGGCGCGATGTGATGCGGTTTTTTCGCACAACTTGGATACCAGACGAGACTTTTTTTCAAACCATCGTGCGCCATCTGGTGCCCGATCACGAAATACGCTGTCGCACGCTGACATTTTTGCTGTTCACCGACTACGGCATGCCAGCGGTATTTTGCAATGATCACTACGATCTTCTTTTGGCGCAAGATTATCTTTTTGCACGCAAAATCAGTCCTTTGGCCACAGAGTTAAAGGACAAATTGGCGGCTCTTTATGGCCACAGCGCCGCGCAATTCTCCATCTCGAACGAAGGGAGGGCGCTCTTTCGGTTCTTGACCGAACGCGGACGAATCGGGCGGCGCTTTGCCCCGCGCTTTTGGGAAATCGACCAAAGTTTGCCAAAAGATTACAGCCTTATGATCGTCACTTGTAAAAAATGGCATGTCGCGAAACGTCTTGTGCAAAACATTCACAGCAGCGTGAACATCCCCGCCCATGAATATCTATTCGACGAAGCCGCAACCCTTTTGCCAGATTTGGGCGGCATTCAAACCACGCTGGACAAACGCACCCGCCACCGCCGCGCGCTGATTCAGATGCTTTTTGCCAATTGGCATACAGATAAGCTGATCATCTGCATTGATCCCTCTGGCGTGGATCTGATCCGCGATTTCTACAGCGATTCTGGGGCGACACGGCTTTTGGAAATCGAATGCAACTTTTCCGAAGACTATCTGATCGGCCATGCCAAACGTGTGGGCCTTGCCACCGATCAAACCTCGCCCGAAACCATGTCGCGGCTTCTGCCCACGATCCGCTATGATATGCGCTTTGATTCGGATCGAATCAAAGAAATTGGCTTTAAACGGCATTACAAATTGCGCGAATCCGCGTCACAGGATGAAAACGCTCGCCAGTTGGCGCAGTTTTTGGATATAGATTTGGAACTGGCCGCGCCACTTATGGCCCAAGATCATCTTTTTTCGGATTGAACATGCCCAAAACCTATGACGCGAACAATATCTTTGCCCGCATTTTGCGCGGCGAGATTCCCAATAAAACGGTGCTGGAAACCGATCATGCGCTGGTCTTTCACGACATAAACCCCGCCGCACCCGTGCATGTTTTGGCCATTCCCAAAGGGGCCTATGTCGATTTTTCCGATTTTGCCGCCCGCGCCAGCGCCAACGAAATCACCGATTTTCACCGCGCCTGCGCCCGCGCCTGCGAGATGCTGGGCCTAGAGACGGGCGG
>CAXNIF010000080.1:0-7243 GCA_964202345.1 Cypionkella sp. | reverse complement strand
CGACAACCCTACCCAAGTGGCGCGGCTGTGCGATCAGTTGCGCGCCTGTCTGGGTCGCGATGCTGTCATCATGATCGACCAAGAGGGCGGGCGCGTGCAGCGGCTGCGCGGCCCTTATTGGCGCGAATGGGCGCCGCCCTTGGACACGGTGGCATGGGCGGGAAAAGATGCGCCGCGCGCGATGTATCTGCGCGCCCTTATCATCGCCCATGAATTGCGCCTTTTGGGGATTGATGCCAATTGCGCCCCTGTGGCCGATATCGCTGGCCCGCAAACCCATCCTTTTTTGCGCAACCGCTGCTATGGCACGGCGGCTGATGGTGTGACCGACATCGCCCGCGCGGTGGCCAGGGGGCAAATGGCCATGGGCGTGTTGCCGGTGATGAAACATCTGCCCGGCCATGGCCGCGCCGATGGTGACACCCATCTTGATTTGCCGCGCGTCTTGGCCCCTTTGGATGAATTGATTGCCACCGATTTTGCCCCGTTTCGGGCCTTGCGCGATTTGCCCATGGCCATGACCGCCCATATCGTTTTCGACGCCCTTGACCCCGCGCGCCCCGCCACCCAATCCCCCAAAGCCATTGCCGCCATTCGCGACATCATCGGCTTTCAGGGCCTATTGATGAGCGATGATTTGAACATGCAGGCACTGGCGGGCGATTTGGGCCAGCGCACCGCGCTGTCGATGGCGGCGGGCTGCGATGTGGCGCTGCATTGCAACGGCGATTTGGCCGAAATGCAATTGGTCGCGGATCATGCGGGCGTTTTGCGCAAGGCCAGTGCGGCGCGCGCGCAGGCCGCCCTTGCGCATCGCTTGCCCGAAATGCCACAAGATATTGACATTGCCGCTTGCCAGGCAGAGTTTTTGGCCCTGACCCAAGGAAAGGGGCTAAGGCTTGGCTGATCACGGCAATCAAGGCACTGCAGATGACGGCGCGGCATGGGATGCGCCTGCTTTGGCGTTGGACGGCCCACCCGATGGCGCATTGATTGTCGATGTCGAAGGTTTCGAAGGCCCGCTTGATCTGCTTTTGTCGCTCTCGCGCACCCAAAAGGTGGACTTGCGCCGCATTTCCGTTTTGCATTTGGCCGAACAATATCTGGCCTTTGTCGAACGCGCCCGCGCATTGCGATTGGAATTGGCGGCGGATTATTTGGTCATGGCGGCATGGCTGGCCTATTTGAAATCGCGGCTTTTGCTGCCACCCGACCCCAGCGATTCAGGCCCATCGGCACAAGATTTGGCCGCGCATCTGGCCTTTCAGTTGGAACGGCTGGCGGCCATGCGCGAGGCGGCGGCCAAGCTGATGGCGCGCGATCAAAAGGGGCGGGATTTCTTTGTGCGCGGCGCGCCTGAAACAGTCACCCGCCTTGCCCAGCGCCGCTATGAGGCGGGCTTGCTGGATTTAATGCGCGCCTATGCGCGGATCAAAACCCGTGATGAATTTCGCCCCTATGCCTTTGACCGTATTGACGTCTTTACCATGGAAGAGGCGCTAGAGCGGCTGCGCCGATTGATTGGTTTTGGCGGCGATTGGGCAGATTTAACTTCTTTTTTGCCCGCAGGTTGGGATGCCAGCCCCATGCGCAGGCGCGCGGCATTGGCCGCGCATTTTGCCGCCAGCCTAGAGATGGCCAAGCAGGGCCAAATAACCTTGCGGCAAGATCAACTCTTTGCGCCCATTCAAATCAGGGCTAAAAGCGCGCCATGATGGACGATCTAGACCCAGATGATCTGCGCCCCATTGCGCGCCCCGCGCGCGAGCAATCCTTGTTCGCAGCCCCGCCGATGGGCGATCAAGAACGCATGGTCGAGGCGATTTTGTTTGCCGCCAGTGATCCCGTCAGCATGGCGGAATTGGCCGCGCGTATGCCCCATGGCTGCGATCCCGCCGAGGCGCTGGCCCATTTGCGCAAGCGCTACGAAGGGCGCGGCGTGGCCTTGATGCGGGTGGGGGATGCTTGGGCCTTTCGCACCGCCCCTGATTTGGGTTTCTTGATGCAAAAACAGGTGGTCGAGGCGCGCAAACTCTCGCGTGCGGCCATCGAGACTTTGGCGATTATCGCCTATCATCAGCCCGTCACCCGCGCCGAAATCGAAGATATTCGCGGGGTGGCGGTCTCGCGCGGCACCATCGATCAATTGTTGGAAATGGCATGGATCAAGCTGGGGCGTCGCCGCATGACACCCGGCCGCCCTGCAACCTTTGTGGTGACCGAAGAGTTTTTGGACCATTTTGGTCTGGAATCTGCCCGCGACTTGCCCGGTTTGCGCGAATTGCGCGCCGCTGGATTGCTGGACAACCGCCCCTTGCCCAGCACGATCGGGCGCCCTGATGATAGCGATGATCTGGAAGAAGAGGAGGATGCGCCAGAAGATGCGGGCGCAGAAGGCCAAAGCGAACTTTTTTAGGAGAAATTTATGGATATCAACCGCATTATTTTGGGGCTGATCCGCAGCTTTGGACAGCGCGCCGTCAAAATATTGGTGCAAAAAGGCATTGATTACGCCACGCGGCGCGGCAAGTCATCACCGCCAATCAGCGAGGCTGACCGCACCCAAGCCGCCGCAGGTCAGCGCATGGCCGATCGGGCGCAAAGAATCAAAAACGCAACGCGGCGTTTGTTTTAACCCCAAAAAAACGCCCGCCGAAACGGCGGGCGTTTGTGCTTTGCGCAAAGATTTTTAGGGCGCGCCTTGGTGATTATTCGCGCGCGCGCCGCCCGCCGCGCCGCCCCGAAGTGGCCGCGCTGGCCGCAGCAGAAGCTTCGGCAAAGCTGGCCCCCGCTTCGACAGCTTCGATCACGCGGGCAAAACGAATCCACTCGCCGCCATTGGCATCGTGGTTCATCAGCATATTGGCGGCGCGAATGGCCTCCATCTCGACTTGGCGCACAGGGTTCATAATGGCCGATGTCATGCCCGCCCCAATGGCCATCGGCAAAAAGGCCGCATTGACCCCGTGGCGATGGGGCAAGCCAAAGCTGATATTGCTGGCCCCGCACGTGGTATTCACACCCAATTCTTCGCGCAAGCGGCGCACCAGTGCAAAGACCTGCTGCCCCGCCGAGGCCATTGCCCCAATCGGCATCACCAAAGGGTCAACCACGATATCATGGGCCGGAATGCCGAAATCAGCGGCGCGCTGCACAATCTTTTTGGCCACGGCAAAGCGCACGTCTGGGTCTTGGGAAATGCCCGTATCATCATTGGAAATCGCCACAACAGGCACGTTGTATTTCTTGACCAAGGGCAGCACCAGTTCCAGCCGCTCTTCTTCGCCGGTGACCGAATTGAGCAAGGGGCGGCCTTCGCAGGCGATCAGCCCAGCTTCCAAAGCGCCCGGAACCGAGCTGTCAATGCACAAAGGCACATCGACAATTTCCTGAATCCGCAAAATCAAATCCCGCATCAAGGGCGGCTCGACAAAGTTATTGTCGGCATAGCGCGGATCTTCGGCCATTTTGTTGGTGAAGACCGCGCCCGAATTCACGTCCAGCACCGTGGCCCCGCAGGCAACTTGCTCTAGCGCATCGCGCAGCACCGTGTCGAAATTGCCCGCCTCTAACTCGGCGGCCAGTTTCTTGCGGCCCGTTGGGTTGATCCGCTCGCCAATCACGCAAAAAGGCTCGTCAAAGCCGATGACCACGGTTTTTGTTTTGGATTCGATGATGGTGCGGGTCATGGGTATGTCCTTTAAGCTAGGGCGGGTTTACCCGCTGCGCCACCGTTTTCGGTGACCCATGCGGCGTTGGTCTTGATCCCGCCAAGCGGGAAAAAATGCACTTGTTCAATGGCAAAATTGGGGTGTTTCGCTTTGTGGGCGGCCAAATCGGCGATCACCTCGTCGGGATTATAGGGCAACAGCAGTTTGGTGACATCCATCGCGCGCTTTTGCAGCACCCGCAAAGACGGGCCAACGCCGCAAGCAATGGCAAATTTGATCAGCGTTTGCAACTTGGCTGGCCCCGCAATGCCGATATGCACGGGCAGGCCCACGCCTTCATCGGACAGGCGCTGCACCCAATCGATCACGGGCTGCGCCTCAAAGCAAAACTGGGTGGCCATGGCCATTTTCGCATCACAGCGCTGGGAAAAGGCGTATTTCCAGCGCGCGGCCTCCATGACGGCGCGGTCTGAACCATCGGGGTCAATATCGCGGTTGCCTTCGGGATGTCCTGCCACATGCAGGCGTTCAAAGCCGTCAAATGCCCCAGACTCCAACAATTGCATCGACGTTTCATAATCCCCGACGGGGGCAGGCACCCCACCTGCAAGCAACAGCGCTTGGCGCACGCCAACATCGCGGTAGCGGGCAATCCAATCTTGCAAGGTGGCGCGATCTTTGATGATGCGGGCAGGGAAATGTGGCATGGCATCAAAGCCTTCGCCGCCCAGGCGCGCCGCTGTGGCCACCATTTCTTCGATGGGGGTGCCTTCGATATGGGCGATATAGACGCGCGTGCCTGTGGGCAAAATCGCGCGGAAATCTTCGACTTTTTCCGCCGTGCGCGGCATCACCTCGATTGAATAGCCTTGCAAGAAAGCTTCGACATCGGCGGCGGGTGGATTGTCCGTGGCAGATACACCGGATTTGAAATTGAATAAGGCCATGGTTTCCCCCTAAATCCTATGCCTGCGCAAAGCCATCATTGGCAATCAGCGCCTTGATACGCTCTACATCATACTCTGCCTCTAGGCGCGCGGCTTCTGCGGCGGCAATTTCATGAGAATCACCTTCGACGTCATACGCGGGGGCTTTGCGCCATTCAGCCAAATAGGCATCGGCATCCTTGGCCCCGATTTTCATGGCGCAGCGGTCAATCGCCTGTTCAAAGCGTTCTGGCAGTTGCACCTTTGCAGCCGCTCTTCCTTTGCCCACAATCACCTGTGCAGGAATATCGCGCCAATAAACAATCACCACATCGGCCATGTCGCCCCCTTTGTTGCCCGTGATCTAAACAGCATTCGCGTCTTCGGTTAGCAGATTTTCGACCAAAGCCAAGGCGAGAGCGACCATTGGCAATAGACTGGACAGTTGCGCCCAAGCGCGTTAGCCTAAGTGCAACCACAGATGGAGGGCGACATGACGCCCACGCGTCCCCAAGGGGCGGACGCGGCGCAGGATCAAATCGAGGCAACAAGCGCTGTCTCTTTGCCTGCTATGCAGACGGCCCCGTTCGGGCCTAAATCGCCGCAGCTTTATGCTGCTGTCGATTTGGGCACAAATTCTTGTCGCATGCTGATTGCTCGGCCAAGGGGCAGTCAGTTTGTGATTTTGGATAGTTTTTCCAAAACCGTGCAGCTTGGCGCGGGGCTCGAGGCATCGGGGCGTTTGTCGCGCGCTTCGATGGGGCGCACCTTGCAAGCGTTGAAAATATGCCAAAAGAAAATGGGTGAATTGGGCGTGACAAAAATGCGCCTTGTGGCAACCGAGGCCTGCCGCCGTGCCCGCAATGGCCGCGACTTTATGCGCCAAATCAAACGAGAGACGGGGCTGTATTTCGAAATCATTAAGGCCGAGGAGGAGGCGCGCCTTGCGGTGATTTCATGCGCCCCCTTGGTGCAAGCCGACACAGAGCAACTTTTGGTTGTCGATATTGGGGGCGGCTCCACCGAACTTGTCTGGGTGGATTTATCGGCAGTGGCCCCTGTGCAGCGCGCGCAGGCGATCATGCGGCTGCACGCGGGCTTTGGGGCGCAAGTTGACGGCGGCGCGCGGGTGGTGGATTGGATTTCCATCCCCTTGGGCGTGGCCACCTTGAAAGATCAATTTAACGACGTGCAAGATGACGGCGCGCGCTTTGCGCTGATGAGTTGGTTTTTCGAAGAGCAATTGGCCAATTTTTCGCCCTATAATGCCGCACAGCCGCGGGCGGGATTTCAAATTATTGGCACATCTGGCACGGTGACTACCGTGGCGGCGTCCTTTTTGGGGCTAAAGCGCTATGACCGCGCCAAAGTGGACGGGCTGCATATGACTTCGGATCAAATCCAATCGGTGATCCGCGAATATTTGGCGCTTGGGCCAGAGGGGCGGCGGCGTGATCCGCGCATTGGGCGTGATCGCCATACGCTGATTATGTCGGGGGCGGCTATCCTTCAGGCCTTGATGCGGATATGGCCGACCGACAAGATGTCAGTGGCCGACCGCGGTTTGCGTGAAGGGCTGCTATACGCGCAAATGAGCGCGGACGGCGTATTAGAGGACGGGCCATTCGAATGACCACGAAAAGCGGTGATAAAAACATATCGGGGCGGGGCCAGCGCGATTTGCGCGTGCGGGTGAAAACCGCCAAAGGGCGCAAGCTGTCCTCCACGCTTTGGCTAGAGCGCCAGTTGAACGATCCTTATGTGCAGCGCGCCAAGAAAGAGGGTTATCGCGGCCGCGCCGCCTATAAGATACTGGAATTAGATGATAAGTATGGTTTTTTCAAACCCGGCGCACGCGTGGTGGATTTGGGCTGCGCACCCGGGGGCTGGTGCCAAGTGGCGGTGCCGCGTGTCAATGCCTTGGGCGCGAAGGCGGGCAAGCCGATTGGCACCATTTTGGGCATTGATTTGCAACAGGTCGAGCCGATTGCAGGGTGCCAATTGCATCAATTGGACTTTCTAGAAGATGGCGCGGAAGATCTGGTCAAGGGATGGCTGGGCGGGCGCGCCGATGTTGTTTTGTCGGATATGGCTGCGGCGGCATCGGGGCACAAGGGCACGGACCATTTGCGAATCATCGCCTTGATCGAGGCCGCGCTTGCCTTTGCCTTTGACGTTTTGGACGAAGGCGGCACATTTGTCGCCAAAGTGCTGGCGGGCGGGGCGGAAAATGAAATGCAGGCCCAGCTCAAGCGGGCCTTTACCAAAGTGGCCAATGTCAAACCGCCCGCCTCGCGCGCGGATAGTTCGGAAAAATTTGTGGTCGCGATGGGTTTTCGGGGGCGGGCTTTTGCACCCCAGCCAGATCCGCGTGATGCGCCGATTTGACATGAAAAAAGGGGCAGCGCCCCGCTAAATCATCTTCACCGCGCCGCAAGTTGGATGAGCCGCGCCAATTGCGCATGTTGGATGAGCCGCGCCAATGGCGAAAGTTGGATTAACCGCGCCAATGGCGCACGGTGCCACAATCCATATGCACAAAGTTTGATCGCCCATAGCGGCCCACGCCGCCCGCACCGCATGCTTCGGCGGCGGCGGCCAATTGCGACACCGACCGCGACGGCAGCCGCAGGTCGGCAGCCTGTC
>CAXNIF010000079.1:0-7291 GCA_964202345.1 Cypionkella sp. | reverse complement strand
CGCATTGGGGAATCTGAGGTTGATTTCATGCTGTGCGAAATTGGCGGCACGGTGGGCGATATCGAAGGTCTGCCATTCTTCGAATCCATCCGCCAATTCATTCACGAACGCCCGCGCGGCGAATGTATTTTGATGCATTTGACGCTGCTGCCCTATCTGGCCGCCAGCGGCGAGTTGAAGACAAAACCAACTCAGCACAGCGTCAAGGAATTGCAAAGCATTGGCCTTGCCCCCGATGTTTTGGTCTGCCGCAGCGAACACCCCATCCCCGAGCGCGAGCTGGAAAAGATTGCGCTGTTTTGCAACGTGCGCAAAGACCATGTTGTGCCAGCCTATGATTTGAAAACCATCTACGAGGCTCCCTTGGCCTATCACCGCGCGGGTCTGGATCAGGCGGTGCTGGATGCTTTTGGCATCTCTCCCGCCCCCAAGCCCAATTTGGCCCGCTGGGAAGATGTTATGGATCGCCTGCACAATGCCGAGGGCGAGGTGCGCGTGGCTATTGTCGGCAAATACACGCAATTGGAAGACGCCTATAAATCCATCGCCGAGGCGTTGACCCATGGCGGCATGGCCAACCGCACCCGCGTGCGCGCCGAATGGATCGATGCGGAAATTTTCGAACGCGAAGACCCTGCCCCCTATCTGGAAAACTTCGACGCCATTCTGGTGCCTGGCGGTTTTGGCGAACGTGGCACCGAAGGCAAAATCAAAGCCGCCACTTTTGCCCGCGAGAAAAAGGTGCCCTATCTTGGCATCTGTTTGGGGATGCAAATGGCGGTGATTGAGGCTTCGCGCAATCTGGCAGGCATTGCCGATGCGGGCAGCGAAGAATTCGACCATGAGGCGGGCGCAAAACGCTTTACCCCCGTTGTTTACCACCTGAAAGAATGGGTGCAGGGCAACCACGTGGTCGCCCGCAAAGTTGGCGACGACAAAGGCGGCACCATGCGGCTGGGGGCCTATTCGGCCAATTTAACCGCAGGTTCGCATGTTGCGCAGATTTACGGGGCCAGCGCGATTGAGGAACGCCACCGCCACCGCTATGAGGTGGATATGCGGTATAAGGATCGGCTCGAGGCCTGCGGGTTGATGTTTTCGGGCATGTCCCCCGATGGGAAACTGCCCGAGATTGTCGAGGTGAAAGATCACCCGTGGTTTATCGGCGTGCAGTTTCATCCAGAGCTGAAGAGTAAACCGTTCGCGCCCCATCCGCTGTTTGCGGATTTTGTGCGGGCGGCGGTGGAGGGGGCTAGGCTGGTTTAGCCCCCAGCGCAGACCCGCGCGGGGCAACTTTCGCAAAACCTTCTGCATTGCCTGTGTTTAGTAAACCGCACTTGGCCTATATCGCGCGGCAATTAGCCTTGCAGCGCCGCCTTCATCGCGTCCATCAACTTGACCGAATCATCGGCTTCGCAGGTCGCGGCCAAGCTGTCCAAATCACGGGCCAACCGGTCAAAGTCCAGCACGCTGTCGCCCGCTTCGCCGCCTGTATAGCCGTCGATAAAGGCAATCATCATGGTCAATTCATCGGTCGACATCGCGGCTGCATCGCCGCAGGTGATGGTGGCCACGTCGATTTGCTGCGCCGCCGCAGGTGCCGCCACGCCCAACAAAAACATGGCAATGACAGTTTTTAATGTGGTCTTCATGTAAGGCTCCATTATTATCTCATATGCCTCGTTGCACATGCCTTTATAAGCTAACCGATGATTTAATTTTAAACTAGCGTAATTATTTTATGCCAAATACTGTTTTTGGCTGTTTCTATTGCGCCATAAATAACGGGGTGCCGCGCGACTTGAACGCGGCAGCGATGGCTGGTATCGGGCGTTATGCTGTCTTACCAACACCATTTCCACGCGGGCAATCTGGCCGATGTGCAAAAGCACGCGCTGCTGGCGTGGTGCCTTGATTACCTTACCCAAAAAGACAAACCCCTGACCTATATCGAAACCCATGCGGGGCGGGGGCTATATGATTTGGGCAGCGAATACGCCCTCAAAACGGGAGAGGCCGCGCAAGGCATCGCCCGCGCCGAGGGGCTGTTTCCCCCTGCCCACCCCTACCGCCAGCGCCTGAATGAAATCCGCGCCTCCTATGGCCCCGCCGCCTATCCCGGCTCGCCGCTGATCGCCGCCCTGTCCTTGCGCGATACCGACACGATCCACTTGGCCGAACTCCACCCCACCGAACACCAAGCGCTCAAACACGCGCTCAACCCTTGGGGGCCGCATATCTATGCGCGCGATGGGTTTGATCTGGCCTTGGCCATCACCCCGCCCACCCCCCGCCGAGGGTTGATGCTGATTGACCCCAGCTACGAGGTCAAAGCCGATTATGACGCCATTCCGCGCCATGTTGCCCATATAGCTCGCAAGTGGAATGTCGGCATCATCGCGCTGTGGTATCCTTTGCTGACATCTGGGGCGCATGGGCCGATGCTGGCCCAGCTTGTGCGTGATTTTCCCGATGCTTTGCGCTGCGAATGTCATTTCCCCCCCGTTCGCGATGGGCATAAGATGATCGGCACGGGTCTATTTGTCATCAACCCTCCCTATGGGCTTGATCAAGAGGCCAAGCAAATTTCCGACATCTTTAGCCGCCTTGCCAAAACACCGCCTGCGGCATAATTTGCCGTTATGTTTGACAAGCTCCTCAAGGCCCTCTTGGCCCCCGCCCCCGCCCGCTTGACCGATACGGATGCGCGCCTTGCGCTTGCGGCGCTGCTCGTTCGGGTGGCGCGCACCGATCATTTTTACGCCGCCGAAGAAGTCGAGCGTATCGACACGATCTTAATGCGTCGCTACGCCCTCTCGCCCTTTGAAGCGGCGGATTTGCGCGGCGAGGCCGAGACGCTGGAAACCCAAGCGCCCGACACCATTCGCTTTACCCGCGCCCTAAAAGAGGCCGTCCCCTTAGAAGATCGCGCCGCTTTGGTGCAGGCCCTGTGGTCGGTGGCCTTGGCCGATGGCACGCGCGATGGCGGCGAAGATCAGATGCTCCGCTTGATTGCCAATCTGCTGGGCCTGTCGGATGTCGAGTCGGGGCTGGCCCGTCAGCGCGCGCAGGCAGCGTTCGAATAGATGACGTTAATTGCCACCTTGGGCATGTATGATCGCGCAGAAAATGCAGGCGCGCATGACAGGCTTTGGGCGCTGATGCGCGATGCCTTGCGCGATATGGGGCAAGAGGCGCCAACGGCGCTGACGCGCGGTGATTTGGCCTTTATGGCAGGGTGGATCGCGCCAAACTTGTTGTTTTCGCAAACCTGTAGCCTGCCCTTTCGGGCCCAGTTGTCGGGGCAGGTGCAAATCATCGCCGCGCCCGATTACGCGCTGCCAGACTGCCCTGCGGGGCATTATCGTTCGGTCTATATCGCGCGCAAATCGGCAGGTTTTTCCTGCGTGGCAGAGGCGGCAGGCCTAGATTTCGCCTATAACGAGGCGCTTTCTCATTCAGGCTGGGCCGCGCCCTTTGCCGATCATCAGGCGCGCGGCCTTGCGCTGCGCCCGACCTTGCGCACGGGCGCCCACCGCTTATCGGCGCAGGCTGTGGCCACGGGGCGCGCCGATTACGCCGCGCTTGATGCGCTATCTTGGGTGATGATCCAACGCTATGATGGCTTTGCCCGCGATTTGGCGGTGATCGGACACACGCCCCCATCGCCCGCCTTGCCCTATATCACCGCGCAAGGGCGCGATGCGGCAGCACTGCGCGCGGCCCTTGGCCAAGCGATTGCCGCGCTGGGCGCAGAGGATCGGGCCAGCTTGCACCTTTCGGGGATTATGGACATCCCCGCCAGCGCCTATCTGGCCTTGCCCATTCCGCCCGCGCCCGCAGAGGTGAACTTATAAATGGCTTTAGGGGCGGTAGGCGGCCAGCCGCCGCGCCACCTCGCCCAAGGCGGCGGCGTCCACATTGGCAAAAGCAATGCGCAGCTCGCGCGCGCCCTCAGGGTCGTCGGCAGGGCGAAACATGGTGCCTGGTAGGGCCAAAAGCGAAGATCGGCGCACCAAATCGCGCGCCAGATTGGGCGAGGCCATGTCAAACGGGTGGCGCACATAGGCGAAATAGGCCCCGCATCCCAGCATCTGCCACCCCTCAACTTGGGCAAAGGCCGCCGTCAACGCAGCGCGGCGCGCAAGGATTTCGGCCCGCTCGCCCGCCAGCCAAGCGCCAAGGTTTTGCATTCCCCATAGCGCGGCAATTTGGCCCAATTGCGACGGGCAAATCGCCACTGTGTCCAAAAACTTTTCCACTTGGGCCAAACGCTGCGCACTGGCCACCATCGCCCCCACGCGGTGCCCCGTCAGGCGGTAGGCTTTGGAAAAGGAATAGAGCTGGATCAGGCAATCATCCCAATCCGTTGCAAACAAATCATGCGGCGCGCCCGTGCGGGCATCAAAATCGCGGTAGGTTTCATCGACAATCAGCGCGAGCCCCTGCGCGCGGGCAAGGTCGCGAAAGGCGCTTAGAACGCTGGCGGGATATTCGGCCCCCGTGGGATTGTTGGGCGAGACCAGCACAATGGCGCGGCTGCGCGGTGAGATCAGCGCGCGCGCCGCATCGGCAGAGGGAATCATCCCCGCGCCCACGGGCAGCGGCACCGCGCGAATACCCTGCATATCCAGCCACATCTTGTGATTGAAATACCAAGGCGTGGGCAAAATCACCTCATCCCCCGCCCCCGCCACCGTGGCGATCGCCGCGCAAAAGGCTTGGTTGCAGCCTTGGGTGATGGCCACTTGTGCGGGGCGGATGACCCCGCCATAGGCGGCAGAAAACTGGCGCGCAATCTCATCGCGCAACGCCGGCAAGCCCAGCACAGGGCCATACAGATGGGCGTCAGGGTCGTGCAAGGCAGCGTCGGCCATGGCCTGCCGCAGCGCAAGGGGCGGCAAATCGGTTGGCGCGGCCTGAGAGATGTTGATCAGCGGGCGATCCGATGGATGGATCACCCCCTCTAGCCAGCGCCGCGCCTCCATCACGGGCGGGGCATCAGTGGCCGCTAAGGCGGGGTTCAGGCGCATCAATCCTTACCCCGAAACGGCTGCACATATTGCAGCGCCATGTCCCAAGGAAAGAAAATCCACGTGTCTTGGCTGACTTCGGTGATATAGGTATCGACCTGCGGCTTGCCCGAAGGCTTGGCGTAAACCGTCGCAAAATGCGCGCGCGGATACATCTTGCGCACCAGCTCTAGCGTTTTGCCACTGTCCACCAGATCATCCACCACCAAAATCCCCGTGCCATCGCCCATCAGTTCGGCCTGAGGGTGCTTGGTCACGACAGCATCGCCGCGATCTTGATGGGCATAAGAGATCACCGAAATTGTATCCACCACCCGCACGTCCAACTCGCGCGAGACGATCATCGCAGGCACCAATCCGCCGCGCGTGATCCCGACCACGGCGCGCCATGCGCCATTGTCTGGCCCCTTGCCATCCAGCCGCCACGCCAGCGCGCGGGCATCGCGGTGAATCTGATCCCAGCTGACATGAAAACCTTTTTCATGGGGCAAGCGGTCGATCATGGCAAACTCCTTCACATGGCGACGACTCGCAGTCCAAGCAAGGCCAAAAGCCCGCCAAAGCTGCGGTCGATGATGGTTTTCAAACTGATATAACGCGCCCGCGTGGCAGATGTCGAGAAGATGCGCGCAACAAGAATATTCCAGATGGTTTCATTGGCCATAACCACCGCCAAAAGCGCCAGATAAACCCAAATGGGGGTGCTGGGCGGCACCGTGCCCAAGAAAATGGCGGAAAACATCACGGCAGGTTTTGGGTTGGACAATTGGGTGAACAGGCCAAGGCGGAACGCCGATAGGGGGCGTCGCGGCAGGGCGCGGGCATCGGCGGTGTCAAAGGGGGTTTTGGCCCCGCGCCAAAGTTTCACCCCCATCCAAACCAAATAGGCCCCGCCGCCAATCTTCAACGCCCATAGCAGCGCAGGGGCGGCGGCGAACAGGATGTTCAGGCCAAACATCGCCGCAGCGGCCCAAAATACCGCCCCCGCGCCAATGCCCACGGCCAGCATCGCGCCCGTGCGAAACCCCTCGGTCAGCCCCGTGCGCGCGGCCATCAAAACGGCTGGGCCTGGGGATATGGCCGCAAACAGCGAGAGCAGGGCAAAAGCGATAAAGGCGGTCGGGGTCATGCGGGTTCCTTTTCCCGCAATTTGCGCGGGCGCGCGGGCCGGGTAAAGGGGCAATCGGGCGCGGGGTTCATTGGCACCGCACTTTGCTTCACCGTAATTTTTCCACCGCTTTGCAAATCATCTTGAAATCAAGCGCAATTCGGAGTTGAGTGCGGCCAGTATATTTCAAGAAAAGAATAGTTTCACACGAGGTCAATTTGCAAATCATTGGGCATTGCCGTTTTTCTTGGCTGGGCATTTCCGATACGGGGCGCGCGCTGGTGACCCGCGACGATGCCGCCGCTGTGCTTTGGTCGCCCCAGCGCATGGCCGTGCGCTTTCATTTGTTTGAAACGCTGTTGCTGCCTTGTCTGCGGGCGCAAACGGATCAAGATTTTCGGTTCTTGCTGACCACCTCGGCCGCCATGCCCCAGATGTACTTTGACCGATTGGCAAGTCTGACACAGGGCCTGCCCAATGTGGAAATATATGTCACGCAGAAGGACGAGATTGGCTCGGCTCTCAGGCCGGTAATGCGGGCCAGCATCGAAGCGGGGCCAAAGCCCGTGCATTTTCGGCTGGACGATGATGACGGCGTTTGCGTGACCTTTGTAGAACGTCTGCGCGCGGTGTGCGCAGCGCATGACCTTAGCGTTGGCACGACGATCTGTTTCCCGAGCGGAGTCCTTGGCACCTATGACGGGGAAAAGGTCATTAATGCGCCCAGCTTTCGACCCTACCACTCGGTAGGTTTGGCCTTTGTGGTTGGGCCAGAATACCGGCGCAATCCGTTTCAGGTTCAGCATTTGCGCGTTGGCGAGAATCTTCCCAGCTATCTTGATCCCAGCTTTTGCGCCTACCACTACACCCGCCACAGCGCCAATAACACCAGCGGCTATGGGGAGGACCCCCAAAGCATGAAAGCCAACAAAGCCGCTGTAGATCGCCTGCGGCGCAATCACCCCGATCTTGCGGCGGGCCATGCGACCACGGCTGGGCTGGACGATACGATCAATGCCGCCTTTCCCTTTACCACGGCAGAAAACTTACGCACAGATCTGGCACGCCACGCGCAATACAACGCTTTGGCCGAAGAAATGGGGTTTTTGGGGCGCAGCTAAACCCAAGGCAAAAGCCCCACCATCGCCAA
>CAXNIF010000078.1:0-7299 GCA_964202345.1 Cypionkella sp. | reverse complement strand
GCCAGCACATGTGGCGCATGCGGGGCCGCGTGAACGCCTGGCGCAATTTCGCCTTGCAGCACAGATTCTATGGCGAAAGACACAGGCATCGAGACAAGACGAGACATGGCCGACCCACGGCTATCGCCCCATGCATCCAGCGCCCATGTTTCATGAAACACAGCACGCCCATTTTTTTCTGCCTTGAGGGACACAAACAAAACCACGCGGTCTGGCTCGCCCGGCGCATAGGCGTTTTCGGCCAAGAAAGCCGCCGCCATCTCGGCCAGCCGTGCATCCCCCTTTGGGCCCGTTAGGGTTTCAATTTCACGAAAAACGGGATCCCAAGCCTTTGCCCAACCATTCAGGCGGATCGTGCCGCGCACAAAATCGCGCAATTTCCATGCGGGATCAAAGTTATAATCTGCGATAAACGGGTAACTGTCGCGATTTGGATATACTTCAAAGCTTTCAGGGCTTGGCAAAGGCGCTTCATAGGCTGTGATAGCGTCCCATGGCCGTGCCACATACAATTCCGCAAAATCGCGCAAGCTGCGCGAGGGCGAGCGCAGCGCCTTTAGAACACCCAAAGGGGCCCAAGAAAATTTATAGCGAAAGGGATTTGGTATTTTGGGAACACCGCCGCAATAAGAGGTGAAGGAAATCGTATTTTCCACATCATAGGCCGCATGTGCCCGATAGCGCGCCACCAGGTCATGCGCCATCAAATGGTCAATGCCTGGATCTAGCCCCACTTCGTTTACAGATACCAAACCTTTGGATTTGAACGCCGAATCAAGTGCGCGCATTTCGGGCGCGATATAGGAAGAAGAGGCAAAATGCGCCCCTTTTTGCAGGCAGATTTGTGCGATGGAAAGGTGCTGATCGGCAGGCAACATCGAGACGGCGATATCTTTGGGTTGCAAAGCATCGCCCAGCGCAGATAGGGAAAAGGTGCGGATGTCATCGGTCAAATCACCTACAGCCTCGCGCGCCTTGTCGGCAGTGCGGTTCCACACCACGACAGAATGTCCTGCCTTGAGCAAAGCGCGCAGGCCAGGGGTTGAAGAAAGACCCGTGCCGCACCAATGAATCGTCATCGCAACTTCTCCTTACAAATGGGCGCTATGCGCCTGAAATTGTGCTAAGGCTCGCCCCCAAACGCCGCCAGACAAATTGCCCAGCTCTGTCAAAGTGGGAAGCAATTGCCCTGCATAGTCAATGCTGCTTTCGACGGGCAACAGCGAGGGTAGATTATCAATGGCAATCACGTCGAGCACAGGATTCGTCGCCACGCGAAGAGCAGGGGAATCCCAATGGGTGGTGCGATCATATACTTTGATGGGCGAGAAATCCGACGTCGGATCACAGGCGATATCGCCAATCACAGTGAGCCGGCGTGCGGTATCCGCGCTGGCACTGGCGGGCACAAAAACAGGGCAACCCGGCCGCGCTAAGATGCAATTTAGAAATATCTCGTGATGCAAGATGTCGGGAAAGGGGCCGCCGCTTGCGGTTTCGGCGATATCCCATTTCGTGGTTTGCACCCCCATCGCCGCGCATAGATCGCTGGCCCCCGTTCCCACGCGGCCCAGCGCGCCAATGATAATGGCCCTTGGGCGCGTTGCTGCGGGTAGATCTGCGGCCAAGGCAGACAACAGCGCGTCTTTGCCTGCGTATTTTGTCACGGGGCCAGCCAAAGCTCCCTTTTGTTGCGCCGCCCACGTTTGCAGAGCCACTGCTGCGCCCGCAAAGCCTGCCCAATAGCCAAAAGCGGCCACACGGCGACCTGCTTCGTCCACCAAATATTCCAAATCATAAAGGGCGCCGCCGCCCGCTTTGAAACGCTGTAGCAAGATTTTGCCAGCAGGTTGACCCTTATAGGCATGGCCAAACATGATGTGCCGATGAACAAGCGGTGTGCCGTCTTCGGGCAATTCCTTTAGGCCAAAGATGATGGCATCTTGGGGGGCATCGGGCCAAGCGTTTTCAGGCGCAATTGAGCAGCCCGCGGCAACATAGCCCTCGATCCCAATCGCCCGCACGGACGATGTCTCGACCGTGACGCGAATACCCGCCGCAAGAAGGGCGGCGGCACCGTCTGGCGTCAGGCCGACACGCTCTTCGTTTGGGCGCTGCTCGGCCCGCACCCAAAGATGGGTCATGGTATCTAATCCTTCGTTTCTCATCACACCCCAGCATCAGAGAGTAAAACCTACGGCGATTCTGGGTTAATGATGTAGATGGTCAGCGCCATTGTGGCCCTGCCCATATAGATCATATCCTCCACCCCTTGTGTTTGCGCCAGCATATCAGAGCTGAGCAGAAGGGCCAGCGCGATAAGTGCCCATTTGCGAGCGCAAACTTACAGATCAAATGTCGCAAAGACGGGCACGTGATCGCTGGGTTGTTCCCAACCGCGCGCTTGCCTCAAAATACGCGAAGAATGTGCCGCGCCACTGATGTCGCGGCTGGCCCAAATATGATCGAGACGGCGGCCCTTGTCTGCACTGTCCCAATCGGCGGCGCGGTAACTCCACCAGCTATAGAGTGGGCCCGATGGGATATCCGCGCGTGTCACATCGCACCAATTGCCTGCTTGCATGGCGTCCGACAAATGCGCCACCTCAATTGGTGTATGGCTTACAATTTTTAGCAGCGCCTTGTGCGACCAAACATCGTCTTCGCGCGGCGCTATGTTCAAATCCCCCACCAAAATCGCCTTTTTCGGGGCATTGGCGCGGAAATGATCGCGCATTTCGGTCAAATAATCCAGCTTTTGGCCAAATTTCTCATTCTCGGCGCGGTCGGGAATATCGCCGCCCGCGGGGACATAGCAATTGTGGATCGTCACCCCGTTTTCCAACCTGGCCGCAACATGGCGGGCATGGCCAAGCTGGGCAAAATTCATCCCGCCTGCGTCTTGCAGCGGGCGCTTGGATAGGATCGCCACACCGTTATAGCCCTTTTGCCCGCGTGCGACCATATGGGTGTAACCAAGGGCGGCGAAGCCTTGGGTTGGGATTTTCTCGACAGGGCTTTTGCATTCTTGCAGGCACAGAACGTCGGGCGCCTGTTCGCGCAGCAATTTCAGCACCAACTCTTCGCGCAGGCGCACCGAATTGATGTTCCATGTGGCAAGGGTGAATGTCATCGCGCGCTCCTGTGATTATGCCCTGTTATGGCGGGGCGCGCGGGCGGTCTCAAGGCAGTTGACAAAAAAAACCCAGCCAAGGGGCTGGGTCAGTCCAACAGGGAGGTAGATTAAGTTTAGCATATTCGGCCACTGGTGGGGAGGGCTGCACAAAACTTGACAAGGATATGGGACTTTTTGGCAACGCCTTAAAGTTGTAAAGGCAGGCGCCCTATAGGCGAAGCCATCACGCCAACAGCCGATACCCACCGCTTTCTGTTACCAAGAGCCGCGCGTTGTAAGGATCTGTTTCGATCTTTTGGCGCAAGCGGTAGATATGGGTTTCCAGCGTATGAGTTGTCACCCCCGCATTATAGCCCCAAACTTCATGCAGCAACACATCACGCGCCACCACGCCCGACTGCGCGCGATACAGGTATTTCAGGATATTGGTTTCCTTTTCCGTCAGGCGCACCTTTTTGTCGCGCGCGTCTGTCAGCAGCTTTTGCGCGGGTTTGAACGTGTAGTGCCCCAATTGAAACACCGCATCTTCCGATTGTTCAAATTGGCGCAGTTGCGCACGAATACGCGCGAGAAGCACAGGAAATTTGAACGGTTTTGCTATATAATCGTTCGCCCCCGCGTCCAGACCCAGGATCGTGTCGCTATCGGTGTCATGCCCTGTCAACATGACAATTGGGGTTTTCACCCCTGATTTGCGCATCAATCGGCACAGCTCTCGCCCGTCTGTGTCAGGCAGATCAACATCCAGCAAAATCAGATCAAATTGGGATTGCTTGATCTTTTCCATCGCCTCCATGCCGTTTCGTGCCTCAAAGCAATCGAAATCTTCGGTCATCAGCAATTGCTCGCCTAAGGCATCGCGCAGGTCGTCATCATCATCAACAAGCAGAATTTTTCGCAATGTGGCCATGATCTCACCTTGGGTTGAACTTTGGCCCAGATGTGGCCCTTGGTTACAGACAGCGCAAGTTTTGTCTAAGATGTTCACGCCCTTGTGTCAAAATCGCGCAGTATGTTTCAATTTACTGCGCAATCCGCTAGGACAAGATGCAGGAGTTTGAGATGACATTGACCCTATCCTTGGCGGAAAAACTGGCCCGCGCGCGCAGTGATTTGCGGCTTGGTCTGCCTGTTGTTTTGTTGGGGCAGGGAAGTGCTATGTTGGCCGCTGCAATCGAGGTGCTGACGCCAGAGCGGCTGGCAGAAATGCGTGCGCTGGGCACTGCCGAAGTTGCCCTGACCGCGCGGCGCTGCGAGACGCTAAAGGCCCGCGCCTATGACGGCGACTTGGCCCGAATTTCCCTACCCGAGGCGGCTGACTGCACTTGGCTTCGTGCAGTGGCAGACCCCGCGCATGATTTACGTTATCCGATGAAAGGCCCGCTGAATGCTTTGCGGGGGGGCGATGCCACTTTGCACCGCACAGCAATCACCTTGGCAAAAGCGGCCCAGCTTTTGCCCGCCGCGCTTTTGATCGCGGTGCCCGATGGGCTGAGTTTGGCGGCGCAGTGGCAATTGACAGTGTTGAATGATGATGACGCCCAGCATCTGCGCCGCCTTGCACCATTGACGGGGGTGGTTTCGGCACGCTTGCCGATGGCGGCCTCTCAGGCGGGGCGGGTGCATGTCTTTCGCCCCGATGATGGCGGTGAAGAACATTATGCCATTGAAATTGGCCGACCAGACCGCGACGCCCCTGTATTGGCGCGGCTCCATTCGGCCTGTTTTACGGGCGATGTCTTGGGTAGTTTAAAATGCGACTGCGGCCCACAATTGCGCAGCGCCTTGGCCCAAATGGGCCGTGAAGGGGCGGGGGTTTTGCTCTATCTCAACCAAGAAGGGCGTGGCATTGGTCTTGCCAATAAATTGCGCGCCTATGCCCTGCAAGATCAAGGATTTGATACTGTTCAAGCCAATCATCGCCTTGGCTTTGAAGATGACGAGCGCGATTTTCGCATTGGCGCAGAGATTTTGCGCAAAATGGGCTTTGGCGCAGTGCGCTTGCTGACCAATAACCCCAAAAAGGTCGATATGTTGGCCGCTTGTGGCATAGAGGTCGTGCAGCGCGTTCCCTTGCAGGTGGGGCAGACGGATCAAAACCGCGCCTATCTGGCCACCAAGGCGGCCAAATCGGGGCATTTGTTGTGACACCTTTTGATCTGGTCATTGGGCGCTGGGGGGCGCGGTTTATGGGGCGGCGTTTTGCCTGCACCCTTGGGCGGGGCGGGCGTAGCACAGACAAGCGCGAAGGTGATGGCGCCACGCCCATCGGCATGCATCGGTTTATCGGCATGCTGTATCGGCCAGATCGCATATCCCGTCCTGCCGATTGGGCGCTGCCCATTGGGCCGCGCGATGGCTGGTCAGATGATTCGACGGATGAGGATTACAATCAGATGATCCGCTTGCCGCACCCTTTTTCGCATGAAAAACTGCGGCGCAGTGACCCAATTTATGATCTTATTCTGCTGACCGATTGGAATTGGCCAGAGTCGCGCGCGGGGCGCGGATCGGCAATTTTCGTGCATCAATGGCGGCGTCCCCATGCCCGCACGGCAGGCTGCGTGGCCTTTTCGCGGGCAGATTTGCTGTGGATTGCGCCGCGCATTCGCCACCAATCGCGGCTGATCATCCTGCCTTAGGTCAAATCTATGCGCGGCGGACGCGCGCCGAAAATGGCGCTACCAACCCGAATATGGGTGGCACCATGGGCAATCGCGGCGGCAAAATCGCCGCTCATGCCCATCGACAGCCCGCGCAAACCATGGCGCGCGGCCATCTGCGCCAGCATTTCGAAATGGGGCGCAGGGTCTGCGCCTTCGGGCGGGATGCACATCAGCCCTTGCAGGGGCAAATCCATTTTCTGGCAATCGGCCAAGAATCCATCCAAATCAGGCGGCAAAATTCCCGCTTTTTGTGGCTCTGCGCCGGTATTCACCTGCACGAACAGCTCGGGGCAATGCCCGCGCGCCTGTGCCAGACTGGCCAGCTTTTGCGCCAGGGATGGGCGATCCACGCTATGGATCGCGTCAAACAATTCAACGGCCTGCTTGGCCTTATTCGTTTGCAATGGGCCAATCATCGCCACGCGAATCGCCGCGCCAAAGGTGGCGCGCAGATCGGGCCATTTGGCGGCTGTTTCTTGGACATAGTTTTCGCCGTAATGCAGGTGCCCTTGGTTCAAAACGGCCCGCAATCGGTCGAGGGGCTGTAATTTCGAAACGGCAATCAGCGTGATGTCCGCCAAATCGCGGCCCGCCAGTTGCGCGGCCTTTTGCACGGCGGCGTTAATTTCTGATAAAGACATGCGGCCCCCCCATCCTATTTCCGTTGCAAAATGAAAAAGGCGGGCCAAATGGCCCGCCCTTCCCATAGAGGTTGTTCTAAAATTAGAACGCCATCTTTGCGCCAACGAAGGCCGATTCCGACTCGTGGAAGCCAGCTTCCAGCTCTAGACCGCCGCCCAGGTCGTAACCAGCGGTAACTTCCCAGATGCTGTCTTGGTCGGTTTCAACGCCGAAGGACAAGCCGTTTGCTTCGTAGCCAGCCGACAAGGTGTAGTCGTCATTGCTGTCGGCTTCGATGCCAGCCGAGATACCGTTTGCCGAGTAGTCAACCGAAACGGTGGTGACTTCAGCATCGTCATAGCCCAAACCAAAGGTCAAAGCGCCGGTTTCGTAGGAAGCCGAAACGTCATAGGTTTCGTTCAGCGAGTCGTAGTTCAGACCCAGTTCGATGCCCGAAACAGCATAGCCCAACTGAACCGAATACTCGCCAGCATCTTCGCTATCTTCGTCGCCATTGTCTACGTCTGCACGCAGGCCGATGGAGAAGTCGCTGATCGAGTGGGTGTATTCGATGTCGTGGAAGTCCGCGTCGTCGTCGTTGTAATCTGCATAACCGTCAACAGCGAATTCCACTTTGCCGAAGTCACCCGAAATGAATACGGATGGCGCGCCGAAAATGCCGTCTTCTGCGTCTTCGAACGAGCTGCCAGCGCCGTCGAAATCAAAGGTTTTGCCAGCGATTGCCGAGAACGAAGCGCCGAACGACAGGCCCGAATCGGATTCTGCGGTTGCAGCAACGCTCAACTCAAAGCTGGTGTACGATTCGTAGTCAGCGCCGTTTACGGATGCAAAACCAGCAGTTGCTTCACCGGTGAA
>CAXNIF010000077.1:0-7322 GCA_964202345.1 Cypionkella sp. | reverse complement strand
GGGCCAATTTGCACAGGCACGCCATGATTTTTCATCAGCAATTCGATTTGCTGGATCAAGTAATTTCGAAATAAATCGGGGCGGGTGATCGTGGTCGTATAGGTGCCAGGAGCGGCGACATGCCCAAAGGACAGGCGGCTGTCTATTGTATCGTGCTGCGTGACCGTCAGTCGAATTTCAGGATAATAGGCCCGTAAACGCGTGGTGGGCTTGCCTTGAACAACAGCCAAACTGAAAGCAGAGGTAAGAAATTCGGTGGCCGTTTGATATAGGAATATCAGGTGATCAACCGCTTTGGCCGCATCGGTAAAGATGATCGCCGCGCTATGTGGGGGTGATAAAACGGATTGGGTGCTCATGACATTCTCTCTTTTGATCGCGCATCTAAAACCTTTGGCCCCGCTAAAGCAAGTCCCCCACCGCAAGCATAATTTTACCCTGCGCTGCGTCACAGCTCTGTGACGGATGGGGTGCCATCAATTCTTGCTTGATCCGCGCGGCATGGCGGGAGATATGGAGGATATGAAAACCTTGCTTACCCTTGGACATGGCTATTGCGCAGAGGCTTTGGCGCATCATTTGTTGCCGCTGGGCTGGCAGGTGACAGGAACCGCGCGTAGCGTGCAGCGCGCAGATGAAATGCGCGCGGCCGGCGTGACGCCCTTGGCCTATCCTGGTGATTTGACGGCAGCATTGGCAGCCGCCAGTCATATTTTGGTGAGTGCCGCCCCCACTTCTGAAGGGGATGTCTTTTTAGAAAAAGCGGGCCAAGCGATTTGCGCGGCGCGCCCGCAATGGGTGGGATATCTTTCAACAACGGCAGTTTATGGCGATCATCAAGGTGGATGGGTGAATGAAGAAACAGCGCCCCGCCCGCTGTCCTCTCGCGCCGTCGCGCGCGTCTTGGCAGAAACCCAATGGCGCGCCACGGGCCTACCGGTTCATATTTTTCGACTTGCCGGGATTTACGGGCCGGGGCGCGGGCCTTTTGCCAAGATCCGCGATGGTAGTGCGCGGCAAATCATCAAGAAAAATCAGGTTTTTAGCCGAATACACGTGGAGGATATCGCCCATGTGCTGGCGGCGTCCATGGCAGCGCCAGATGCAGGGCAGATTTACAACCTTTGTGATGACAATCCCGCACCGCCTGAAGACGTCTTGAAATATGCAGCCGCCCTTCTTGGCCTGCCACCGCCGCCCGTGCTGGATTTCGAAACCGCCGATTTACCAGAAATGACGCGCAGTTTTTATGGCGAATCCAAGCGCGTGTGTAACGATAAAATCAAAGAAAAGCTTGGGGTTAAGCTGATTCATCCCACCTATCAGGCGGGGTTGCAGGCCCTGCTAAACATGGGCCAATAACAGGCGCTATTTTTTCGAAAAAGCTTTTCAGCCTGCGCTAGAGCCAACCTTGCGCAGCGAGCCATGCCGTAATTTGGGCAATAACCGCACGGCCCGTTTCAAGAGCAGCGGGCACAGCCAACTGGATCTGGTCGCGCAGATCATTCACAAAACTTACATATTTCTCCAAGATCGGCGCAAGCTCGGGCTGAAGATTGGCCAATTCCGGGGCCAGAATGTAAATCGAAAGCCCAAGAAAACTGATCAAAACCGCCGTGTAAAATCCGGCACTGCGGCCGATACTGCCTTTGGATGTGGCACCTTTTGCATCTGGTGCTGCATCCATCGCACCGCGATTTTTGGACGCGCCATCAGGCCGCCCTACATCGCCTGTCCATTCGGCACGCAGAAGTTCATGCGCGGAGTCAGGTTCAGCATCGTTTGGGGAACCGCGCTCGCTCTCACCGGCTGGCCGTCCCAGCCCCGCGACACGGCGCGCCACGAGCCGCTCTGCTGTCGCTTGGTTTTCGACCCGTAGCGGTAAGCTTGGCAAGACTGAGGGCCGCACCTCGATCGCGGGATCGGGGGCGCTTTGCGCAGGTGCGGGCGCCGCAAAATCCTTTGGGCCGGCATCTGAATCCTGCCCGCCCTCCCTTTCATCGGCCGCGTTCAACAGCCCGCCAGAAGGGGTGGAGCCGTTTTCCGCGGCACGCTTGGCGGCCTCTAGCGCCACTTCTTCGCGCAAAATTTGCAAAACTTGCGGATCTAGCTCGCGCTTGGGAAGGGCGCTGGCCGCCTCGACCTCTTGCGGCATGGGCGGCGGCGGATCATAAAGTGAGGATTCTAGCGCATAATCCGTTTTGGCATCGGGATGGTTTTGAAACCAGCTATGCCCGCAATTGGAACATTGCACTTCGCGCCCCTCATAGGGAATTGCAGAGGCATCCACCTCATATTCAGCATCACAGATGGGGCATTGCAAACGCATGAGCGGAAGATTCCAAAGGGCGGCAGCTAAGGTTTAAACACTAGCAATGAAAGGGCGCAACTAAAAGCCCTTGTGCTGATGGTCAACACCTCGCGGTCCATTCCTCGGCTTATGCCGAAAAAGCTCGTCTTTGGCCCATTGAATCCCGCGCGCCCTTGGGCGATGGTGGAGCGCGTATTTTCAACAAGTCGTAGCATAGGAGAACGCGGCGTGATCGCCTTTGAAAAAATGTCCTATGGCTATGACAGCGGCAGCCTATTGGCAGATGTCACATTGCGCCTGGCCGCTGGATCATTTCATTTTTTGACGGGCCCATCGGGGGCGGGTAAATCGACATTCCTAAAACTTTGCTATGCCGAACTTTTGCCAAGGGCAGGGCGGGTGGCGATTCTGGATCAACCGTCAAACACCATGTCGCGCGATGATATTGCCTTTGCGCGCCGGCGTATTGGCGTGGTGCATCAAGATTGCCAATTTTTGGACCATCTGACCGTAGAGCAAAACATCACCCTGCCATTGACCGTGTCTGGCCAATTCGCTGAACCGCGCGATTTGCGCGAATTGATGGATTGGGTGGGGCTAACCCCTGTTGCCCGCGCCTATCCGCCCCAACTTTCGGGGGGCGAGAGGCAGCGCGCCGCTTTGGCCCGCGCCGTCATCATGGGGCCAGATGTCATCCTTGCGGACGAGCCAACGGGCAATTTGGACTGGGAAATGTCGCTGCGCCTGCTGACGCTGTTGATGGAGCTGAACCGTATGGGCAAAACCGTGTTGGTTGCCACGCATGACCTAAATCTGATCCGCCAAGCAAAATCACAAGTGGCCGCGCGGGTGCTGCGCATCACGGATCAACGGATTCAATTGGCGGGGGCCGATTTGTGATGCGTCTCAAGAAATTGCAACCCAGCCTATTTGCCAGCCTGATCCCTAACCTGTCCCTCCGCTTTTGGCACCTGCGCCCCGCCCCTGGTTCCAGTGCCGAAGGTATCGTTCCGCGTGCGGGGCATAGCGCATGGCTGACCACATTCACCGCCGGGTCTATGGCCTTTTTGGCCGTTTTCGCGCTGGCCTTGGCACTGGCCTCTGGCCGTTTGGCCGATCGTTGGTCCGATGCCCTAGAGCGCAAGGCAACAATTCGCCTTGCAGCGCCCGCCGGGCAGATTGATACGCAAATTCAAGCAGTTTTGTCGGTGCTTTCCACCACGCCCGGCGTCGCAAGTGCCCGCGCTCTCACCGAGGAAGAACAGCGTGCCTTATTGGCGCCATGGTTTGGCCCCAACTTGCCCATAGAGGCCCTGCCCCTGCCTCGGCTTATTGAATTGACGGAAGATGGGCAAGGATATGACGGCGATGGTCTTAGACAGCGCCTTGCGGCAGAAGCGCCAGGCGCGGTGCTGGACGATCATGCCAGATGGCGATTGCCTTTGGCGATTGCCGCCCAGCGCTTGCGCCTGTTGGGACTATTGTCGATTGTGATGATCGCAGCCGCCACGGCAGCCATGATAACTTTGGCGGCCAGCGCCTCTTTGGCGGCCAATGCACAAGTGATCCGCGTGCTGCGGCTGGTTGGCGCGCGCGATTCCTATATCGCCGCCGCCTTTGAGCGCCGCTTTACCCTGCGCGCCCTGCTGGGGGCCAGCGTGGGAACAGTGGCTGGGATGCTGGCGGTGATGATCTTGCCCGCTGCCGATGATACGGGCGGCTTTCTTACAGGGCTTGGCTTTCAAGGATGGAGCTGGGCGATGCCCTTGGCCCTACCGCCTTTGGCGGCGGGGGTGGCCTATCTTTCCACCCGCGCCTCGGCCCGCCGTAAATTGCAGGAGTTAACCTAATGCCCACCATGCCCGATTTTCCCGTGATGCCTGCAGCGCTTCGCCGCGCTTTCCAATGGGGGCTGTCCTTGGTCTTTGTTGTGCAAATGTATTTGGCCATGGCATTTTTCGCCCTTGTATATTTGCCGCGCGCCATCGCCTCGCCGCAAGGGGCGGCAGATGCCGCCCATGCCTATTGCCGCTGGGTGTTTTTTTCGCTGTATCATTTGTGCGGGCTGATGGTCGATGTGCGGGGAGCCCCCCCCATAGGGCAGGTCTTGGTGGCCGCGAAACACCACAGCTTTTTGGACATTTTGATGATCTACGGTGCCATTCCGCGCGGCAAATTCATCATGAAGGCCGAATTGCGATTTGCACCTTTTTTGGGATGGTATGCCTTGCGCATGGGCTGCGTGCCCGTCCAACGCGGCAGGCGCGGCGCGGCGATCAGTCAGATGTTGGCCGCTGTCGCCGAGGGACGCGACATGCCCGGCCAATTGGTGATTTACCCGCAAGGAACGCGCGTTCACCCCGATGCCAAACTGCCCTATAAAAAGGGAACGGCGGCGCTGTATGGCGACCTTGGCCAGCCCTGCGTTCCTGTGGCCACCAATGCGGGTGTTTTTTGGCCAAAGCGCGGAATCATGCGTCAGCGGGGCACAGCGGTGGTCGAATTTTTGCCCGCAATCCCAAGCGGCCTGGCGGCGGATGAGTTCATGGCGCGGCTAGAAGGGGTGATCGAACCGGCCTCTGACGCTTTGGTGCGCGAGGCGCGGGCGGCATTGGAAAAACCTAGGCCAGCTTAAGCGCGGCAATGCCGGCCAGAACCAGCACAATGCCAATCAGCCGCATTGGGCTTAGCTGATCGCCCAAAAAGGCGATGCCGAACAAAGCCGCGCCAACAACGCCAATGCCCACCCAAACCGCATAGGCCGTGCCCACAGGCAGGGTTTTCATCGCCACCGAGGCCAGCCAAAAACTGCCCATCGCGGCCACGGCGGTGATGACGCTGGGCCAAAATTTTGTGAATCCGTCAGAATATTTCAGGCCCAGCGCCCAAACACATTCCAAGATGCCCGCCATCCCGATCAGCACCCATGCGTTTATTCCAGCCATTATGCCGCCAAGCCTTTGCTGCCCATGCCCAAGAATTTTTGCCGGCGATCCTTAATCAGCCAATCGGCCGATTTGCCCGATAGTTCGCCCAGCATGGTTTCAATTGCTTTGCCCACAGCATCAATCGTCGCCTTGCGGTCGCGCTGCGCCCCGCCCAAGGGTTCGGTGATGATGCGATCGATCACGCCCAATTTTTGCAAATCCTGCGCAGTGAGGCGCAAGGCCTCGGCGGCCTCGCGCATTTTTTCGGCGTCTTTCCACAAAATAGACGCACAGCCTTCGGGCGAGATCACCGAATAAACCGAATGTTCCAGCATGGCGATGCGGTTGGCCGTGGCAAAGGCAACCGCCCCGCCCGAACCGCCCTCGCCGATGATAACCGACACCACAGGCACGCCGATTTCCAAACATTTGGCCGTCGAGCGCGCAATCGCTTCGGCCTGACCGCGTTCCTCGGCGCCCTTGCCGGGATAGGCGCCGGGCGTGTCCACCAGCGTGATCACGGGCAGGCGGAAGCGATGCGCCATGTCCATCAAGCGCACCGCCTTGCGATAGCCTTCGGGCCGCGCCATGCCAAAATTGCGTTCGATGCGCGATTTGGTGTCATTGCCCTTTTCTTGGCCAATCACCACCACGGGCAAATCGTTAAACCGCGCAAGGCCGCCCATGACGGCATGATCATCGGCAAAACCGCGATCCCCTGCCAACAGCGTAAACTCTTGAAACAACGCCTCAATATAATCCTTCGCATGGGGGCGATCGGGATGGCGGGCGACTTGGCATTTGCGCCAAGGGCTAAGAGATTTATACATATCCTTCAGCATTTGATCGGCCTTGCGATCCAAGGCTTCGGCCTCGCGGGTGACATCCATTTCAGGATTACTGCGGGCCATGGCGCGCAGCTCTTCCGCCTTGCCTTCAATTTCTGCCAAGGGCTTTTCAAACTCTAGGTAGTTCATCGGATGCTCCCGCTGTTTGGCCCTATATGCGCAAAGCGGGGGCAAAGTGCAACGGTCAGGCACTGGCCCAATGCGCTAGGCTGTATCCAGCGCAATCAAATGCGCCACATGATCGCGCCCGCAAGTCAGTTTGCCGGCCACTTTGCTATCTGGCAAAACCACCCGCCAAAACGGCACAACCTGATCCAGCAGCTTGCCCTCGGCCAAATCTTGCAGCGCAACCTCCGCAACCACTTTTATGTAAATCGCCGTCGTCACGGGGCACATCGCCTGCGCCCCCACCTTGCGCGCCAACTCATTGCGCAGGCGGTCAATCGTGCGCGTCTCGCCGCGCGGAATGCGCGCAATGTAATTGGCCAATTCCCCAGGTGAGGAGATCAGCATCGTATTCCCCGCCTTTACACCCGCAAAATCGCTGTGCAGCATCACAACATGCGGGTCTTTTGCCGCGCCAAAACGCTTGCGCCAATCGGTTGGTTTTTTCGGTTTGCTTGTCATCACTGCCCCTCCACTCTGGCCGTTAATTCCGCCAGATATGTGGTGGCAAAGTGTTCTGGGTTAAAGAACAGGCGCGACATAATTCGACCAAAGGCGGATGGCGTGGTGACCCTTTCTTCGATGCTGATGATCGTCCCGCCCCCTTCGGCGCGCAAATCTGCCTGCCAAACCCCGCTAAACCCGGCCTGCGAGGCAAAGCGCAGGCGGATGCGCTGCTCGGTCATCTCGTCGGGGGTAAAGGAAATCACTTGGCCGCGCTTGGTGGTCTCGCTCCAGCCCTCACCCATGCGGGCCACCCCAGCCACATCAGCGCGCCATTGCGGCTGATCTTCTACCGCGCGGATGGTGGCCAAAATCGCCGCAGGTGGCGCGGCAATGCGCCCCTCAATCCGCCCCACCCGCGTGGCGGGCAGCAGCATGCCAACCAACCAAATCACCCCAATAAGGGCGATGATAACCACAGCAGAAATTGTCAGAGTTCGCATTGGATACCTCGTTGTTGCGTCTTTGCCAAATATAGCAAAGGCTCAACAACAGATAAGTATCCCCATTTTTTCACTTTTTTATCAGTGCCTTAGCGGAAAATTTGCCTAACCCGCAAGCATTTCC
>CAXNIF010000076.1:0-7412 GCA_964202345.1 Cypionkella sp. | reverse complement strand
TTTAGCAGCAGGGGGGCAAAGCCCCCCATCGCTATGGCAGGCGCAAGACCTGCACTTGGGGCAACTCGGTCAGCCCCAGCCCCAGCGCGCGATAGGCCGAAAAAGACAGGCTGGCCCCGCCCGTTGTGGGCCATAAATCCACATTGACCCCCCTGCCATCTGCCAAAACCACCCGCCCCGAACGGGGGGCTGTCACAAGGTTGGATTTCAGCCAAAGCCCCGCCTCATTGGGATTTCCCAAAGAAACCGTGACCATGCCCAGCACTTGCCCTGCACCCGGCACGTCATCGGGCGCGCGCAAAGCGGCTGCTTTTTCGGCCTCGGTGGCCCCGTCCAAAGCCGCCGCGCTTTGCCCGCCCGTGGTCAGGCTCTCCAGCGCAGATTTGGGCGCTTGGCCAAGGCGCAGAAACTTGAACCGATCTAAACTAAACCGATCTATGGTTCCCGCACAGCCCGCAAGGGGCAGGGCGACGATAAGGGCAAGGCTCAGCTGTTTCATCAGAAAACTGTAATGCCAGCCCCTATGAGGTTCAAGCCCTTGCACTTGCATTTGCACCGCCATAGATTGCATTTATGAATATCGCACCCTTGATCGACCCCTTCGCCCGCCCTATCACCTATCTGCGCCTGTCGGTGACGGATCGCTGCGATTTTCGCTGCACCTATTGCATGTCAGAAGCCATGACATTCTTGCCAAAGGCCGATCTTCTAAGTTTGGAAGAATTGGATCGCTTGGCCAGCAGCTTTATCGCGCTTGGGGTGAAGAAACTGCGCATCACCGGCGGCGAGCCGCTGGTGCGCAAGGGGATCATGACGCTGTTTGAATCCTTAGGCCGTCATTTGCACAGCGGCGCGCTGGAAGAATTGACGCTGACCACCAACGGCAGCCAGCTTGCCCGCTATGCCGCACCATTGGCCGATTGCGGGGTGCGGCGGATCAATGTCTCGCTTGATACGTTGATCCCTGAAAAATTCGCCGCCATCACCCGCTGGGGCAAATTGGCCCCTGTCCTAGAGGGGATTGCCGCCGCACAGGCCGCTGGGATCAAGGTCAAGCTGAACACCGTCGCCCTAAAAGGCGTGAATGAGGATGAGCTGTTTTCCCTCACCCAGTGGTGCGCCGATCAGGGCCATGATCTGACCTTTATCGAAGTGATGCCCATGGGCGAGGATATGGATGACGCCTTGCGCCAAGGGCAATATTGGCCGCTTTCGCAATTGCGTGCAACGCTGGCCACGCGCTATGCGATGACAGATTTGCCCCTGCGCACGGGCGGGCCTGCGCGCTATGTCAAATTGGATGAAACCGGGCAGACCATTGGCTTTATCACCCCAATGACGCATAATTTTTGCGAAAGTTGCAACCGCGTGCGCGCCACGTGCACGGGGCAACTTTATATGTGCCTTGGCCAGACCGACATGGCCGATCTGCGCGCGCCCTTGCGCGCCAGTTTGGATGATACCCAGCTTTTGGCCGCCATTCGCGCGGCGATTGCGCGCAAACCCAAAGGCCATGATTTCGATTATGGCCGCGCCGCCCCTGCCGGCAAAGTGGCCGGCCAAATGCCCCGCCACATGAGCCATACGGGGGGCTAGCCGCGCCTGCGGCGCCTTGCACAGCGGCACCATCACAAAACTTCACTCAAACCGCGCTGGCATGGATCAGCCCCGCGCGCGGCAGATTGCCGCCCCCCCTAGCCGCGCGCGCTTTGGCGGCGCATATGGACTGCAACATAATAGGTGACTCATGGATACGTTTTTACTGTCGCGGATACAATTTGGGGCCAATATTTCTTTCCACATTCTGTTTCCCACCATCACCATCGCGCTGGGATGGGCTTTGCTGTTCTTTAAGCTGCGCTTTAACGCCACGCGCGACCCTGCTTGGATGGCGGCCTATGTGTTTTGGGTTAAGGTTTTTGCCCTGTCCTTTGCCCTTGGGGTGGTATCGGGCATCACCATGTCCTTTCAATTTGGCACCAATTGGCCCGGCTTTATGGAAAAGGTGGGCAATGTCGCGGGCCCCTTGCTGGCCTATGAGGTTTTAACCGCCTTTTTCCTAGAGGCGGCGTTTTTGGGGATTATGCTATTTGGCGCATCGCGTGTGGCCCCTTGGGTGCATACGATGGCCACATTCTTGGTGGCCTTTGGCACCACGATGTCGGCGTTTTGGATCATCGTGCTGAATTCGTGGATGCATACGCCAGCGGGATATGAGCTGCGGGGCGGCGTCGTGCATGCAACGGATTGGGCGGCGATCATTTTCAACCCGTCGATGCCCTACCGCTTGGGGCATATGCTGCTGGCCTCTGGTCTGACGGTGGCGTTTTTGATTGCGGGTATTTCGGCCCTGCGGCATCTATGGGGCGAGCGGAGCGACGAGCTGCGCAAATCCTTGCGCTTTGGCGTGATCTTGGGCGCTTTGTTGATCCCAATTCAGATTTTTCTGGGCGATTTGCATGGGCTGAACACGCTAGAACATCAGCCGCAAAAAATTGCCGCGATGGAGGGCAATTGGGAAACCCAAAGCCGCGCCCCGCTGCTGCTCTTTGCCCTGCCCGATGAGGCCGCGCGCGAAAATCACTTTGAAATTGGCATTCCGGCTTTGGCCTCGATTATTTTGAAACATTCACCCGATGGGGTGGTGCCGGGCTTGAACGATTTTGTCAGCGCGGATGGCACGGTGATGCACCCGCCCGTGGCCCCGGTGTTTTGGTCGTTTCGGATCATGGTCGGCACTGGGTTTTTGATGCTCGCCCTGTCTTGGACGGGGGTTGTTTTGCTGCGCAGACGTGGCGTTGACGGCTTGCCAGTTGTCTATTTGGGCGCATTGGCAGGGGCAAGCTTTATCGGCTGGCTGGCCACTTTGGCGGGGTGGTATACCACGGAAATTGGCCGCCAACCTTGGCTGGTGCAAGGTGTTCTGACCACGCGCGAGGCCGTGGCCAGCGTGGCTTCGGGCATGGTTTTGACCACGCTGATCGGCTATTTGCTGGTCTCTGCTGCGTTGATTTTGGCCTATATGGTGACAATTCTGGCCTTGGCGCGCAAAGCCGCCAAAGGCGAGGCTTTGCCCCCGCACCGCCCCGCGATGCCCGCAAACGCCGCGCCCGCAGAATAAAGGATAGCGCCATGATTTACGATAACTTGCCGCTGATTTTTGCCGGGCTGATGGGCCTGTCCATCCTGATTTATGTGATCTTGGACGGGTTTGATTTGGGGGTGGGGCTGCTGTTTCCCTTTGCCACGCCGCCGCAGCGCGACCGCATGGTGGCCAGCATTGGGCCCTTTTGGGACGCCAATGAAACATGGCTGGTGCTGGCCGTGGGCATTTTGCTGGTGGCCTTTCCGCCCGCGCATGGGGCGATATTGACCGCGCTTTACTTGCCCGTCTTTGTGATGTTGATCGGGCTGATTTTGCGCGGCGTGGCCTTTGAGTTTCGCGCCAAAGCTCCAGCGGCACAAAAACCGGGCTGGGACGGGGCCTTTTTTGTGGGGTCTTTGCTCGCCAGCGCGGCGCAAGGTTTTATGTTGGGCATCTACATCATGGGTTTGAATTTCGCGCCCTGGCATCTTGTCTTCGCCCTATTGATCGCGGGGGCTTTGCCCGTGGCCTATAGCCTGATTGGGGCCGTTTGGCTGGTGGGCAAGACGCAAGACGCGCTGTTTGAACGCGCCCTGACATGGGCGCAGCGCGGGATTTGGGGGGCGATTTTGGGGCTGGCGGCGGTCTCGCTGGCCACGCCTTTTGTATCCCCGCGTATCGCCGAGAAATGGCTGGCTTGGCCGCAAATGGCCTATCTTGCGCCGCTGCCGATTGTCTCGCTCGGCTTGCTTTTGGTCATTTGGGCCAGCCTACGCCGGTTGCGCGTGGCGCCAGATCGTCATTGGCATTGGACGCCCTTTTTCGCCACGTCGGCGCTGTTCGCCCTTGGATTTGGCGGCATGGCCTATAGCTTTTATCCCTATATTTTGCCCGAAAAAATGACGATTGCGCAGGCCGCTGCCGCGCCCGAAAGCTTGATGATTATTCTGTGGGGCGTGGCCATCGTTTTGCCCATCATCATCGCCTATTCGGCGTTGTCTTATGTGATTTTTCGCGGCAAGGCGACGGGGCTGCGCTATGACTAGGGGCGTTTAACCAAAGCGCCGCTGCGCCTCACGCGCAAGGCCAAGGCCGACGGAACCCAGCATATCCCCCGAGTCAAGCTGCGCGCTGGGCAAGGATTGCGCGATGGCGGCGCGCAAATGTGGCATCTGTGCGCCGCCGCCGGTCAAAAAGACCTTGGCGATTTGTTCGGGTGTCAGCCCCGCACGCAAAATTGTGTCCTGCATCGCCCGCTGAATGCGCGCGATATGGGCGCCAGTGGCATGGGCAAATCCTGCGCGCGTGGCCATGGGATTTGGCCCTCCCGTCAGGTCGGACAGCTTTATTCGGGCGGCTTCGGCGCCCGTCAGGGCAATTTTTGCGTCTTCGACACGCATGGCCAGCGCATGGCCCGCCTTGGCCCCAATCACCCGCGCCAAACGATCCAAGAGTTCGGGCCGGTCGATCTCGTGGCGCATGGCTTTGATATCCGATACCACGCGCGGCACATAAAGCGCGTTGATCTTGTGCCATGTGGCCAAATCCAAAAAGTAATGATTGGGCATCAACCCCGCCCCGCTCTTGGTGCTGGCCTTATAGCCCAAACTGGGCATCGCCTGATCCAGCGACAGCGCCCGGTCAAAATCCGTTCCCCCCAGCCGCAAACCGCCCGTGGCCAGAATATCATCACTGCGCTCGGTCGATTGCGCGCGCAGGGGCGACAGGCGCAGTATCGAAAAGTCAGAGGTGCCGCCGCCGATATCGACGATCAAGACAATCTCTTCGCCCGTCAGCCGCGCTTCATATTCAAAGGCCGCCGCGATGGGTTCAAGCTGAAAGGCAATGTGGCGAAACCCAAGACTGCGCGCAATTTTCTCCAGCGCCGCTTCGGCCCGTGCATCGCCCGCGCTGTCGCCGTCCAAGAAATGCACGGGCCGTCCCAGCACCACCCCGCCCAAATCTTGATCGCCCAAAGCCTGGTCGAGATGGGTTTTCATATGGGCGAAAAACGCCTCGATCACGGTAGAAAACCCCACCATCCGCCCGCCAAGCAGGGTTTTTTCATCAAAAAGCGCGCTGCCCAGCGTGGATTTCAACCCGCGCAGCAACCGGCCATCCTCGCCTTGCAAATAGGTGTCCAGTGCCGCACGCCCAAAGGTCAACGCGCCGCGATCATCGGGCCAAAACACCGCAGAAGGCAGGGTGACGGCCCCTGACTCTAAGGGGATCAGCCGCGCGCCCATCGGCCCTGCCATGGCAAGGGTTGAATTCGATGTCCCAAAATCCAAACCGAAAAAGGCGCTCATAGCGACGGGCCCGGCGCGATCACAGACCCGTCCGAAAAGCGCGAGAGGCGAAAGCGCGTCAGATCATGCCCCACTGCGCGGCCCATGGCCAAATCCGCCACCACCCGGCCAAAGCCAGGCCCAATACCAAAGCCATGGCCCGACAGGCCCGTGGCGATGGTCAGCCCCGCCAGTGGCGCGGGCGAGATGATGGGCACGACATCGGGCATCATATCAATCATGCCCGCCCATTGATGGGAATAATCCGCGGCGGGCCCCCCAAAGGCATCGGCGTAATCGCGCGCCGCTTGCGCCAGCAGCGCGGTATTTGGGGCGGGATCTAAAATCGGCATCGCCTCGAAGGGGCTGGGCGCATCTACCCGCCAGCGCCGCGAGGTCGCCCAAGCATCGGGAAAGCCGCGCGGCGCGGCAAGGCGCAGGCGCGTGGCGCGGTGATCTTTTTTGAACTGCGGCCAATACAGCCGCAAATGCCGCAGCGCATCGGGGCCAATGTAAAAATCATGCGCAAATCCGGGTGCCAGTGCGGTGCCGCCATCTTGGCGCGCGCGAAAACCAATGCGATCATCGGCGCCATTGCCCAAATACCGCTGCCGTTGCTCTGGCACGATCCCCACCGAAGAGCGCACCGAAAGCTGCGGAATCACAATGCCTTCGTTGCGCAAAAACAGCGAAGACCACGCCCCGCCCGCCACGATGACGCGCGCGCAAGCCACGCGCCCGCTTTGGGTAAAGACCCCCGTGATCGCACCATTGGCCACATCCAGCCCGCGCACCGCGCATCCCTCGCGCAAGCTTACCCCTTGGGCTTTGGCCAAATCGGCCAGCAGCGGCACGGCGTGCCACGGCTCGGCCCGCGCATCCGATGGAGTTTCCAGCCCGCCCAGCCAGACATGGCTGCCCAGTCGCGCGGCCAGTTGGGCGCGCGACAAAAGCTGGCTGTGCAGCCCATGCAAGGCGGCGGCCTTGGCCCATGTTTCAAATTCGGCCATCTCGGCCCCCGTGCGCGCCAGATAGACCACGCCCTCTTGGCGAAAGCCCAAAGCGGCGGGCAAGGACTTGGCATAGCTTTGCCACAGCCTTAGGCTTTCCATCATCACGGGCAATTCGGCCAGATCGCGGCCTTGTTGGCGTATCCAGCCCCAATTGCGCGAGGATTGCTCGCCCGCGATACGGCCCTTTTCGCACAAGACCACCCTTTGCCCGCGCGCGGCCAGCTCAAGGGCGGCGCAAACGCCCATCACGCCGCCGCCGATGATGACAACATCACAAGCGGCGGGCAAAGACGCCGTGTGGCGGGGTGGATTTTGCATGGACATTGGATGCATCACAGCCCCCCTTTGGGGCTCAAGAACACGCGCGCGGATGCGGCGCAAGCCCCACCAGACCAAAGCCACCACGATCGGCACGGCCACCGCCATTAAGGCTGATTTGGGCAGGTGCAGCGCTTCGCCCAAGGGAACAAGAATATAGGTCAGCAGCCCCAGCGCATAATAGCTGACCGCCACCACCGACAGCCCTTCCACCGTGTGCTGCAAACGCAGCGCCATGGCGGCGCGGGTGTCCATGCTTTGCAGCAAAGCTTGGTTTTGCGCCGAGCGTTCGACATCCACGCGGGTGCGCAGCAATTCGGCGGCGCGGGCCGCGCGATCTGTCATCGCGCTAAGCCGTGCTTCGGTGGCGCGAATGGTGCGCATGGCCGGATCGTAGCGGCGCATCATGAATTCGGCAAAGGTTTGCCGGCCCGCGGCCCGTTCCTCGCGCAGGGCGGCAATGCGCTGTGCGACCAAGGCCTCATAGGCTTTGGTGGCTGAAAAGCGAAAGGTCAGATTGACCGACAGCGCCTCTAACTCGGCGGCGATGGACAGCAATTCGTGCAGGGCAGCATCGGCGGGGCGGGCGTTCGCCTCGCGCCCATCCAACCCCGCCACAAGCGCGGCAAGGCGCGGGTCAAGCCTGTTCAATTGGCCCGACAAATCCCGTGCGCGGTGCAGCCCCAGCATCGACATCGCGCGGTAGGT
>CAXNIF010000075.1:0-7441 GCA_964202345.1 Cypionkella sp. | reverse complement strand
CCATTGGCGGTGAAACCGTGCTGCAATTGAAATCCACCCCATTGGTGGCAACCATCACCGTGATTGACATCTACGCCGTGGCCAGCCGGGTGCGCCAAGACACCTTTATCATCTACGAGCCGCTTTTGCTGCTTGCGGCGGTTTATTTGACGATCGCCGCGCTGATTGTTGCCCTGTTTTCGTGGTTCGAGCGTCGCCTGCCCAAACGTCTGGCCTAGCACCGCGCCGCGCAAAAACTGGCGTCAAACAGCGCGCAGGCGGGCCGTTTCTTAATACAGCCCGCCCGAGGATAACGTGCCAAAATCTGCTTTGCGCGGCACGGCTTTGGTGTCGCCGTCCGATGTTTCAATCACATCTGCGCTGTCGCCATTGGTGTAATCGCTTTCGCCTTGCGAAAAGAGCGGCAGATTCTGTCCCATCCCAAAGCCGCCATCGACCACGAAATCGATGCCCAGCAGCCCTTCTTCGCCTTCGCGGAAGAACTCGCTGATGACATTCTCGCCCGTGGCGTCTGGCGGCAGTCTTGCGCCTGAAAAACGATCCACTTTTTGGAAATAGCCGCCGTCGGGCACGGCAAATTCGGTGCCGCCAAAGCGCTTTATCGCCTCTGACATGAATTCTTGGAAGATGGGCACACAGAGCGTGCCGCCAAAGGCCCCTTCGCCCAAGCTGCGGGGCTGGTCATAGCCCATATAGCAGCCTGCGGCCATGTTTGACGTATAGCCCACAAACCAAACGTCCTTGGCGTCATTGGTGGTGCCGGTTTTGCCGGCAACGGGCACGGGCAGGCGCACCCCACTGCCCGATCCGCGCAGAATTGCCCCCTCGAGCATCGAGGTAAGCTGATAGGCGGTGACAGCGTTCATCACCCTCTCGCGGTTCGAGGTGATTTGCAGCGCCGCGCCTTGGGGCAGGGCGGGGGCCGTGCAATCAAGGCAGCTTCGTTTATCGTGGCGATAGACCGTTTGACCAAAGCGGTCTTGCACGCGGTCAACCAAGGTGGGCTCGACCCTCTCGCCGCCATTGGCGAACATCGAATAGGCCGCCACCATTTTGAACAAAGTGGTTTCCTGCGCGCCCAAAGAATTGGCCAAAAACGGCTGCATCGGGCTATAGACCCCGAATTTTTCGGCATAGGTGGCCACGGTTTCCATGGTGATTTCTTGGGCAATGCGCACTGTCATCAGGTTGCGCGATTGTTCAATGCCAGTGCGCACAGGTGTGGGGCCGTAGAATTTGTTCGACGCATTTTTGGGCATCCACAAACCTTGGGGCGTATCCACAATGATGGGGGCGTCAATAACAATTGTGGCAGGGGTGAAACCGCCGTCCAGCGCGGCGGCATAGACAAAGGGTTTGAACGACGATCCGGGTTGGCGGGTGGCTTGCGTGACGCGGTTGAACACGGAAGATTGATAGGAAAAGCCCCCCTGCATCGCCATCACGCGGCCGGTGGTCACATCCATCGCCATAAATCCGCCTTGCACTTCGGGCACTTGGCGCAGCGAATAATGATCAAAGCTGCCATCTTCCTTCAGCAGCGGCTTGACCATCACCACATCGCCCAAGGCCAGCAAATCGGCCGGCACACGCGCCTTTGGCCCGCGCGTGCCATCACCGGTCATTTTGCGTGCCCAAGTCACGTCTTTGGCGGGGATGATCGGGTCATAGGCGGCTTCGCCCTCGATGCCCAGCCGCGCCCAATCATCGCCCAGTTCCAGCACCACCGCAGCTTGCCAATCGGCCACGTCACGCGGCAAATCGGTGACATCGGACAGGGCTTGCCGCCATGCGGCCTCATCGCCCAGCACTTCGGCGGGCAGGGTCTTGCCCGTTCCGCGCCAGATGCCTTGGCTGCGGTCAAATTTTTCCAACCCTTTTTGCAAGGCGCGGGCGGCGATTTGTTGCAATTCAGGGTCTGCCGTGGCCCGAATGGTGAGACCGCCGCCGAAAAATTCCTGTTCGCCAAAACTGGTGGAAAGCTGGCGGCGAATTTCATCGGTGAAATAATCGCGCGGCGGCAAGGATTGCCGATAGGCTGGGAAATCGCCATTTTGCACCGATAGCAGGGGTGCGGCCACAGCGGCGCGGAAGGCGTCATCGGTCAAATAGCCATTTTGGCGCATTTCATCCAATACATAATTGCGCCGATCCAAGAGCTTATCGCGATTGGTGACCGGATGATAATCCGACGGCGCTTTGGGCATGGAGGCAAGAGTTGCCGCCTCTTGTGCGGACAACTGCTCGAGCGATTTGTTGAAATAGGTCTGGGCAGCGGCCGCCACGCCATAGCTGTTTTGCCCCAAAAAGATTTCGTTCAAATACAGCTCTAGGATTTTGTCCTTGGTCAGTGTTTCTTCGATCCGAGAGGCCAAGATCAACTCTTTGATCTTGCGCTCAACACTGCGCGAGCCGTCCAGCAAAAAGTTCTTCATCACCTGCTGAGTAATGGTCGAGGCGCCGCGCAGGTTTTCGCCGCGCGAGGCAATGGCATCACGCAGCGCCGCGGCCATGGATGTGACATCATAGCCCGCATGTCGATAAAAATTCTTATCTTCGGCGGAAACAAAGGCTTGCTTCACCACTTCGGGGATATCTTCGATTGGCACGAAAAGGCGGCGCTCTTGGGCAAATTCGTCGATGATCCGCCCTTCGCGCGAATAGATGCGGCTGATGGTCGGGGGGGCATATTGTGCCAGGCTTTCATGGCTGGGCAGCCCATCAGAAAATACCCAAAAAACCCCGCCCATGGTCAAAGCGCCAAAAAACACCGCAAGTGTTAAATTGCTGAAAAAAGACCCGATGACGGCCAAGATAAATTTGATCACGACCAACCCCCAATGATGCGCAACAAGCAAGACGCAGGCCCGTTAAACCGGCCCGTCAAATCGCGCCCGCGCCTTATAGGGCGCGCGCGCGCAAAGGTCAAAGCACGATGGCCCGGGCCCATACACACGGGCAAGGAACCGCTACTTAGGATGGGCCGCGATCCTAGGGAGAGGGGGCGATGGCCCTTTCGTTGTTGGCCCATGCCAATACCCCCATTTGAAAGGCGCGGGCCATGCGCGCGCGCCAAGTTGGGTCGCGCAAATTGGCCAAATCACGCGGCGAGGACAAAAACCCCAATTCCACCAAGACCGACGGGATATCAGGCGATTTTAGCACGGAAAATCCCGCGCTTTGTTGGGGTAAAGGGTGCATTTTCAGCCCTTCGGATTTGATCGCGCTTTCTAAACTTTGGGCCAATCGGTGAATGCGAGGGGTGGTTTCCAGCCGCGCCATATCCATCAGCACATTCGCAATCAGATCATCTTGCGCTGTTAAATCAACGCCCGCCAGCAAATCATCGCGGTCATGCCGTTCGGCCAATGTCTGCGCGGCCCTATCGGATGCGGCGTCTGATAGGGTGTAAATGGTGGCCCCCGCCGCTTCGCCCAAGGCCAATGCATCGGCATGCAGCGACAAGAATACATCGGCCTGTGCGGCGCGAGCGATGGATATTCGCCCCTCAAGCGGCACAAAAACATCTGCTTCGCGGGTCAGAATAACCTTGGCCTTGCCCGTGCGCAGCAAAGATTCCTTCAATTCGCGCGCGAAAGTCAGCATTAAATCCGCCTCTGATATTTCGCCTTGTTGCGCGCCCGGATCAATGCCGCCATGGCCCGGGTCAAGCACCACCGTCAAAGGCCCCGTTTTCTGCGCAAGCGGTTGGCGCGGCGGCGGCAATTGCGCGGCTTTGGGCAACTGCCATTCGGGCGGTTCGGGCAAGGCGGCGGCGGCGGCAAACTCGGCCAGACTGGCCGGGCGCAGGCGCAGGTTTACCATCGCCCGGTTGTCCGACATGCGCATTTCGCTGCGATCCACCACCATTGGCGCGGCAAGCTGCACCACAAGGCGCGACCAGCTGGGGCGAAACACCCCGGCACGCAGGCCCAAAATCGCCTCCTCTGCCACGGGCATATCTGGCAAAGTGGTGAAATCCACTTCGCGAAAATCAAGGATCAATCGATCAGGATCATCCAGAACCCGCAACCGCCATGGCACGGGCTGGGACAGGGCCAATTGCACCGTGAGTTGCTGCGTATCCCCTTGGATAAACGAGGCCGACCCATCCAGCCGCGCCAGTGCCGACAGCGCCATATCTTGCGCGGCCAAGGGGCGGGGCAGAAAACAGGTGCAAATCGCAAAGGCTGAAAAAAATTGGCGCAACATGGCGGCAGTATCGCCGCTATGGCGCGAAAAGTAAATCAGCTTGCAACTTCAGGCGGTGGGTGTTGATGCCACATTGTCGCGCCGCGCGCATGTAGGGTTGAACTTGCCTCTATGTCCCCTATGCTGGCCCCAATCATATCCCCTGCCCAAAGGTATCTTATGCGCCCTGTGTTTATCGCCCTTGCTTTTGCCGTGATGTCGGCGGCCATGCCCGCCGCTGGCCAAGCGTTGTCCGACGCCGACCGCGCGGCGCTGCGCGCCGAAGTGCGCAGCTATTTGCTGGAAAATCCCGAAGTGATTGTCGAAGCGATGCAGGTCTTACAAGACCGCCAAGACGCGGCCGCGGGGGCAGAAGATTTGGCATTGGTTCAGACCCATAAAGAGGCATTGTTCAACGATGGCATGTCTTGGGTGGGGGGCAATCTTGATGGGGATATCACCATCGTGGAATTCACCGATTACCGCTGCGGCTATTGCCGCAAAGCCTTTTCTGAAATTGAACAACTGATCAAGGCCGATGGCAATATCCGCTTTGTTGTGAAAGAGTTTCCGATTTTGGGGGATGCGTCCATCATCTCGTCGCGCTTTGCAATTGCAGTGCTGCAATTGCATGGGGCGGATGCCTATAAACTCGCGCATGACGGGTTGATTACCATGCGCGGAGAGCCCGATGCCACAACGCTGACTGCGCTGGCCCAGGAAATGGGGCTGGACGGCGCGGCGATTCTGGCCCGCATGAACGCCCCCGAAGTCGAGGCGGTGATTGCCGCCAACCATGCCTTGGGCCAAGCGCTGCGTATCAGCGGCACGCCCACTTTTGTGGTGGGTCGCCAAATGTTGCGTGGCTATCTGCCGCAAGAGGCGATGGAGCAGGTGGTGGCGCAGGAACGGGGTTAAATGGCCTGTGCCATTGCCTCGGCCTGTTGCAACTCTGCGGCCTTTTTCTCGACCAATTCGACAATATGATCGATCATGCCTTCGTTGCCCAGGGTATGGCTTTGCTTGCCCGCCAGATAGATCATGCCCTTGCCCGCGCCGCCGCCGGTAAAGCCGATATCGGTCATCAAGGCTTCGCCTGGCCCGTTGACCACGCAGCCGATGATCGACAGGCTGAGCGACGTGGTGATATGGGCCAGCCGATCCTCTAAGGCGGCCACTGTTTTGATGACGTCAAAGCCTTGGCGCGCGCAAGAGGGACAAGAGATGATCGTCACCCCGCGATGGCGCAGGCCCAGAGATTTCAAGATTTCAAAGCCAACCTTGACCTCTTCGACAGGATCCGCCGAGAGCGAGACGCGGATGGTGTCGCCAATTCCGCCCCACAGCAACATCCCAAGGCCAATGGATGATTTCACTGTGCCAGAGGTCAGCCCCCCCGCTTCGGTGATGCCCAGATGGATGGGCGCGTCGGTAACCCCTGCCAATTGCTGATAGGCGGCAGCGGCCATGAACACATCGGACGCTTTGACCGAGATTTTGAATTCGTGAAAGTCGTGGTCTTGAAGTAGTTTGATATGATCCAAACCCGATTCCACCATCGCATCGGGGCAAGGCTCGCCGTATTTGTCCAAAAGATGTTTTTCAAGACTGCCTGCATTCACGCCAATGCGGATCGAACAGCCGTGGTCTTTGGCGGCCCTGACCACTTCGGCGACGCGTTTGGCATCGCCGATATTGCCCGGGTTAATCCGCAAACAGGCCGCCCCTGCCGCAGCCGCTTCGATGGCGCGCTTATAGTGAAAATGGATATCAGCGACAATCGGCACAGGGCTTTCGGCGCAAATTTCTCGCAGGGCGTGGGTGCTTTCCGCGTCGGGGGTGGACACGCGCACGATATCCGCCCCCGCAATGGCGCAGCGCTGGATTTGCTCAATCGTCGCGGCCACATCGGTGGTCAGCGTATTGGTCATGGTTTGCACAGAAATAGGGGCATCGCCGCCCACCAAAACCTTGCCCACACGTATTTGGCGCGACATGCGCCGCTCGATATTGCGCCAAGGCCGAATGGGATTATGGGTCATTCACGGGCTCCGCCAAATAGGGGTTTGGGGGCAAAATAGGCAATGGCGCGCGAAAGGCAACTGCGAAACGGCGCGCTGGCCCGCCGGGTGCGATCAGGGGGCGCTGGTGGCCGCGGCTTGGGCGACAAAATTTGTCAAATCGGCATCGCTTTTTGCATCCGCTTGGCCAAAGGCCGATTGCACGGATTGCGCCGATAAATCGATGTTGCGTACCACTTCGGGCCCCGTTGCGGCAGGGCCAAATGTTTTCTCGCCAATCACAAAGTAAACCGCGCTGGAATTGCCTGCGGTCAGGCGCGGGGCGATTTCCAATGCGGGCACGGCGTAACGTTCGCCCGCGTCCAGAATTTTTTCAAACAGCACAGTGCCATCGGCTGCGGTGATCGATACCCAAGAGGGGCGCACCGCCAAGATATCAACGACTTGGGCCGCTTGCACCACTTGAACCTGCGGCTCGGGTGCGGCCTTGGCAAGCAGCCCCGTAGCGCGCGGATCAATGCCCGAAATCGGACCATCGCGGGCAATCAGGACAGGAACATTCAGGGCTGTTGGCTGGGCCGTGCGCCCCGCGCGATTGTCAATCATGCCGGCAGGGCTGGCCAGCAGTGGCGCGGCGGCTGAGTCTCCCGCCTCGGCCACAGGGTCGCGGGACGAATCTCGCGCCTGCAATGGGGCCGGCATATCGGCCACAATCGTTGGGGCTTGCTCGATTGGGGCAAGTTGAACTTTTTGCACTTCGCGCAGCAGAGCAATGCCCCCATAACCCAGACCGCCAACCACCGCGATCAAAACCGCAAAAGAGCCCAGCGCGCCGGGATCAAATCCGCCAAATCCGCGTTGCGGCGCGTTCAATCCTACGGGATTAAAGGCAAAACTGCCCGTAGAATCAGAGCGCGCCCTTGCGGCAAGCATCGAGGCGCTAGAGGCGGCAGGCGACAGCCCATGGGCAGGGACAAACCCGGTTTCCGTGCAAAATTTTTCGAAACAATCTTCAGGGTCCAGCCCCAAAAACTTGTCGTAAGAGCGCACATAGCCCGAGATGAAACTGGGCGATTCAAAGGCGGGCAAATTGCCATCTTCAATCGCTCTTAAATGGCTGGATTTTATGCGCAGCTCTCGCTCGATATCGGCCAGCGACTTGCCCAAAGTTGCCCTTTCGCCGCGCATCACATCGCCCAGGCTCAGGTGATAATCGTCAAACCCCTTGG